>JBJMOZ010000004.1:0-9305 GCA_045803465.1 Gemmatimonadales bacterium
GACGGCCGCACGTTGCGCAGCGGCCGGGGCGATTCGGTGATCGCACGCGCGATGACCGCCTGCGGGGTGGCGCCGGTGAAGGGCGGTTCGCCCAGCAGCATCTCGTAGAGGATCGCGCCGAGCGAGTAGATGTCGGCCCGGGCGTCGACGACCCCACCGGTGGCCTGTTCAGGACTCAGGTAGGCGGGCGAGCCGGCTTCGCCACGGTCCGTCCCCCGCAGGGCGCGTGCGATGCCGAAGTCGGCGACAAGCGCGTGTCCCTCCGAGAGCAGGATGTTCTCGGGCTTTACGTCACGATGGATGACGCCTTCGCGGTGGGCGTAGTCGAGCGCGTCCGCCGCCTCCCGCGCGATGCGCAGCGCGTCGGCCATCGGGAGCGGACCCTCGCGCATGATCCGGTCGGCGAGCGTCTCGCCCTTGATGAAGGGCATCGTGAACCAGAGCTGGCCGCCGTCCTCGCCGGAGTCGTGCACGGTGAGGATGTGAGGATGCTGCAGCCGAGCGGCCATGCGCACGGCCTGGCGGAACCGCTCGCCGCCGATGGCTGCGCCCAGATCCCGGTTCAGCAGCTTGAGCGCCACCCACCGATCGTGCCGAACGTCGTGCGCCCGGAACACCGTGGCCACGCCGCCGCGGCCCAGTTCCCGATCGAGGCGATAGCGGTCGCGCAGGGCCTCGATCAGGCCGGCGAGGGGATCGGTCATGGAGGGAATGTGCGGCGCATTGGGGCGAGGCGCCAGACGACAGGGAGAGGCAGGAAGTGATTAGATTGCGCCCTCTTCGGAGCCCACGATGACCGAGACGACGCAGACTCCCGACACGTATCAGCCCGACCAGGTCGAGGCCAAGTGGCAGGCGCGCTGGACCGAGCGCGGCACCAACGAGCCGGACCTCGATCGGGCCGAACGGCCGTTCTACAACCTGATGATGTTCCCCTACCCGTCGGCCGAAGGGCTGCACGTGGGGAACATGTTCGCCTTCACCGGCAGCGACGTCTTCGGCCGCTTCAAGCGGCTGCAGGGCTACGACGTCTTCGAGCCCATCGGCTTCGACGCGTTCGGCATCCACAGCGAGAACTACGCGATCAAGGTGGGGGTGCATCCGGCGGAGCTGATCCCGCGGAACATCGCCAACTTCCGCCGGCAGCTCATGCGCATCGGCGGCATGTTCGACTGGCGCCACGAGCTGGCCACCACCGATCCCGCGTACTACAAGTGGACGCAGTGGGTTTTCCTGCAGCTTCTCAAGCAGGGTCTCGCGTACAAGAAGCAGGCGGCTGTCAACTGGTGTCCGAGCTGCAAGACCGTGCTCGCCAACGAGCAGGTCGAGGGCGGGCTGTGCGAACGCTGCGGCTCGGTGGTGGAGCAGCGGTTCCTGGAACAGTGGTTCTTCCGGATCACCGACTACGTGGGCCGCCTGCTGGAGAATCTCGACGACTCGTCCAGGATGGATTGGTCGGCCACGACCACGACCGCGCAGCGCAACTGGATCGGCCGCTCCGAGGGCGCCGAGCTCGACTTCGCGGTCGACAAGGGCACGCTCACCGTCTACACCACGCGGCCCGACACCATCTTCGGCGCCACGTTCATGGTGCTTGCCCCCGAGCACCCCATGGTGCCCGGGCTCACTACCGACCCGCAGCGGGACGAGGTCGAGGCCTACCGCAAGGCGGCCGCGGCCAGGGACCTCGTCTCCCGCAAGGTGGGCGATCGGGAGAAGACGGGTGTCTTCACCGGCGGCTATGCCATCAACCCCGCCACCGGCGATCCCATCCCCGTCTGGATCGCCGACTACGTGCTGATGGAGTATGGCACCGGCGCCATCATGGCGGTGCCGGGTCACGACGAGCGCGACTTCGCCTTCGCGAAAAAGTTCGGGCTGCCCATCGTGCGCGTCATCGCCGGCGAGGGCCAGGACGGCGACGCGCCGCTCGATGAGGCGTATGTCGAGACGGCGCATGCGCGCCTGGTGAACTCCGCGCAGTTCAACGACCTGCGGGCCACTGAGGCACAGTCCCAGGTCACGGCGTGGCTGGCCGCGAAGGACGTCGGCCGAGTGCGGGTGCAGTATCGCCTGTACGACTGGTGCATCTCGCGCCAGCGCTACTGGGGCCCGCCGATCCCGATCATCTATTGCGATGCATGCGGGCCGGTGCCGGTGCCCGAGCAGGACCTGCCGGTCGTGCTGCCCCCGATCGAGGACTTTCGGCCCGACGACACCGGCGTGTCGCCACTCGCGCGGCACAAGGAGTGGTACTACGTGGCCTGCCCGCAGTGCGGGGCACAGGGCCGACGAGAGACGGACGTCTCCGACACCTTCCTCGACTCGGCGTGGTACTACCTGCGCTACCCGAGCACCGACTTCGCCGACCGGCCCTTCGATCCGGTGCGCACGCGGAAGTGGTGTCCCGTCGACACGTACATCGGCGGCAACGAGCACGCCGTGCTGCACCTGCTGTATTCGCGCTTCATCGCGATGGTGCTCCACGATCTGGGCCACCTGCACTTCGAGGAGCCGTTCGCGAAGTTCCGTGCGCACGGCCTGATCGTGAAGGACGGCTCGAAGATGTCGAAGTCCCGTGGCAACGTCGTCATTCCCGACGAGTACATCGTTCGCTGGGGCGCCGACGCCTTCCGCATGTACCTGATGTTCCTGGGCCCCTTCGCCGAGGGCGGCGACTTCCGCGACGCGGGCATCAGCGGCACCCGGCGCTTCCTCGACAAGGTGTGGCAGCTGGTGGGGCAGGCGGTGCAGGGCGAGCGCGGCGGCGAGATGCAGCGCGGCCTCCTCGCGAAGTGGCATCGCACCAAGAAGAAGGTGGGCGAGGACATCGAGTCGCTCGGCTACAACACCGCCATCGCGGCGCTGATGGAGATGCTCAACGCCATCCGCGAGTGCAACTGCAGCGAGCCCGGCCTGGTGGAGGAGTTCGTGGTGATGCTGGCGCCGTTCGCGCCGCACTTCGCCGAGGAATGCTGGGAGCGCCTCGGGCACGACACCTCGGTGTTCGACGCGCGCTGGCCCACGTGGGATCCGGGCCTGCTGCACGACGAGACCCTCGAGCTGCCGGTGCAGGTGAGCGGCAAGACGCGCGGCAGGGTGCAGGTGGCGCGCGGCGCCGACGAGGCCGCCGTGACGGCGGCGGCGAAGGCCGACGACGCGCTGCGACGCTTCCTCGAGGGCAAGGTGATCCGCAAGGTCATCTACGTGCCCGACCGGCTCGTCAATTTCGTGCTGGAGTGATCACGTGAAGTACCGGATGGCGATCGCGGTGCTGGCCCTGCTCAACGCCCTGGTGGCGTTCTACCTGCACCTCTACAAGCTGGGCAAGGTGGGCGCGCTGGCCTGCAGTGCGGGCGGGGGCTGCCAAGTGGCGCAGTTCAGCCAGTATGGCTGGTTCCTGGGCGTCGACGTGGCGATGATCGGTGCGGTGGGCTACGCGTTCCTGTTCGTGTGCGCGCTGCTCGCACTGCAGCCCGCGCTGGTGGACGCGAAGTGGGCCAACTGGGGCGCCTTCCTGATCATCGTGCCGGCGGTACTCTTCACGTGGCGGCTCAAGTATGGCGAGTGGGTGGTGCTGAAGACATTCTGCCCGTGGTGCTTCCTCTCGTTCCTCTCGATCCATGCATGCCTGGTGCTGGCCATTCTCGACCGGCGCCGACTGCAGCGCAGCAGCCCGGCACCGGGGAAGGAACCCGCCACTTTGCCGCTGGCCGCCTGAGGGTTGCGGGGGGTGCACAAGTGCTGTTCGGTGTGTACATTCTCGCCGAGCGACAGGCACATCCGACATGATGTGCGACAGGTTCCGGATCCTTCTCGGGGGCTTGGCGTTCGCGCCGGGCCCCCATTTTGCTGAACATCTCGATTTCGGCGGTAGGTGCCGCCAACCCCCGCCGTGAGGGACGGTTCACGGCATCACGTAGTCGGTATGCACGGCACGCCGGGCTCCGATTACACCTGACAGGAGCATGCTGCAATGCGTACCACCGGCACCGTGAAGTGGTTCAACGACGCCAAGGGCTTCGGTTTCATCACCCCCGAAGGCGGCCAGAAGGACTGCTTCGTGCACCACTCGGCCATCAAGGCCCAGGGCTTCCGCACCCTCGCCGAGGGTGACAAGGTCGAGTTCGACATCGTGCAGGGCCAGAAGGGCCCGGCGGCGGAGAACGTCGTCAAGCTCTAAGTCCCGGCACCATTTCACGGTGACAGAAGGCCGGCGTCTCGCGCGAGACGCTGGCCTTTGCCGTGTCGGGGTGCCTGGGGCTACTTGCCGCGGGTCAGTTTCTCGAAGCGCGGGTCGTCCCGCAGCGGATCGAACGTCGGATCGAGGCGCAGCCAGCCGGGCGACAGGGCGTAGGGCACGGTGAGCAACGGTGAGAGCAGCTCGAGCGCCCTGTCCCGGTTGCCGAGCAGCAGGTGGATGCGCACGAGCTGGTGCTGGTTGTAGGGCCCACTCCAGGCGTCGCGTGCGATCGGTGCCAGGCCCATCCCGCGCTCGCCCGCCGCGATGGCCTCGGGGCCGCGGCCCAGGTAGGCGAGGGCCAGGCCGTAGAGCGAGTTCGCCTGCGGGTCGTTCGGTGCGCTCTCGAGCTGCTGGCCGTAGGCGATGCGCGCCGAATCGGCGTACGCGCGCGTCAGCGGCACGTCACCCAGATGATGGTGGATCTGCGCACGCGCCAAGGCCCATGCCGCGCGCGCGTCGCCGAACAGCTCGGGTCCCAGCGTGAGCGCGAACCGCTCGTCGGCGGAATCGAGCGCCCAGTAGGTGTCGTAGTACAGCGAGACGTACGCCGTCGTGGTCGGACGGCCGAAACGCCTGATGCCGTCACCGATGATGGTGCGGGCACGCGGCAGATCACCCTCCGCGAGCGCCACCATCACCATGTCGTGCATGTTCGCCACGTCCTGGCCCAGCTGGAAGCCACGCTCGGTCGCCTGCCGCGCGGCCGGATAGTCCCGGAGGCGCGTCAGGTACGCGCCCAGCCGCGAGGCCGCGAGCGCGGATCGCGGGTCGAGGGCCTGCGCCTGCTCCAGGTGTGCACGCGTGTTGACCGAATCCCCGATGAGGCGCTCCACCCAGCCCAGCGACCCGACGAGATCCGCGTTGGCCGGCGAGCGCGAGAGTCCTGCCCGCAGCGTGGCGAGGGCCTGGGTGAAGTCGCGGTCGATGTAGCGCTCGTAGAACGCTTTCGCGATCACCGTCTCCGGCGCATCCGGGGCGAGGGCGCGGGCGCGCGCGATGGCCGTGCGTGCGCCGTCCGCATCCTCCGGCAGGGGCGCCACGTTGCTGTAGAGCGCCAGATGCACGCGTGCCAGCCGGGCCCACGCCAGCGCGAACGACGAGTCGCGCTGCACCGCCTCCTCGAAGAGGGCCTGCGCGCGACGGAGTGTCTCGGGGGCCCCGGCGTTGCCATTGGCCCACGCCGCTTCGCCCCGCAGGAAGGTGTCGTAGGCCTGCAGGTTTCGCGTGGGTTGTGCGGCGAGCGTCCGCTGCGTGGACACCCCGAGGGCGACATCGAGGGCGGTGGCCACCTGCCCGGCGATGCCCGACTGCACCTGGAAGACGTCGGTGAGCGGCGCATCGAACGGGTGCTGCCACTTGCTGGCCGGCGCCCCGCTCGTGCTGATCTCGATGAGCTCGGGGCTCACCCGCACGCGGCCCTGGCCCTGTTTGTCCCAGCGCACGGTGCCGGTGAGCAGGTAGCGCACCCCCAGCTCCTTGGCGATGTCCTGCGGCCGCTTGACCGAGCCGCGATACTGGATGGAACTGGCGCGTGCGATGACCTCGAGCCCCGGCACGGCGGTGAGCTTGCCACGCAGCTCGTCGGCGATGCCGTCGGCGAAGTAGGCGTCGGCGGTGTCGCCCAGGTTCTCGAACGGCAGCACCGCGAGACGCGCGACGCCGGACGCCGCGGCCGACCTCGTGGCCCCAGCTCGGCCACGCAGAATGAGCGCGGCCAGCGCGCCGAGCAGCACGAGGGCGGCGATGCCCGCCAGCACCAGCGTGCGGCGCCTGGTCCGCTCGGCGTCGGAGGTGTCCGCCAGCGCGCTCGCGAACTCCTGCACGCTGGCGAACCGGTCGTTCGCCTTCACGGCCATGGCGCGCTGCAGGGCTTCGTCCACCTTCGGTGGGACTTCCGGACGCTTCGCCCGGGCACTCGGCGGCGCCTCGGTGAACCGCTGGGCCATCAGGGCGGCGGTCGTCGGCCCGCTCCAGGGTGCCTCGCCCGTGAGCATCTCGTAGAGCGTGACGGCGAGGGCGTACTGGTCGGCGCGCGCGTCCACATTGTCGTCGCCCGTGGCCTGCTCCGGCGACATGTAGGCCGGCGTACCGACGGCGGTGCCGACCTGCGTGAGTTGCGCGGTGCCGGCGGCCTCGCTGCCCACGATCCGCGCCAGGCCGAAGTCGGCGACGAGCGTCGAGCCATCCTCAGTCAACAGCAGGTTCTCGGGCTTGATGTCGCGGTGCACGATGCCATGCTCGTGCGCGTACTGCAGCGCCTGCGCCGCCTCGCGCACGATGCGGACGGCCTCGCCCACGGGCAGGCGGCGCTCCTGCACCAGGCGGTCGCGCGTGCTCCGCCCCTCGACGTAGGGCATCGTGAACCAGAACTGCCCGGCGGTCTCGCCGGAATCGAAGACGCTGAGGATGTGCGGGTGCTGCAGGCGGGCGGCGGTGGTGATCTCGCGGCGGAACCGCTCGGGCCCGAGGTTCTTCGCCAGCTCGGGCTTGAGCACCTTGAGCGCTACCGGCCGCTCGTGCTTGAGATCCTGGGCAAGCCAGACCGTGGACATCCCGCCGTCGCCGAGCGGTCGCTCGAGGACGTACGCGTCACGCAGCCCTGCGATGAGTGCGCTGGAGGGATTGGCCACGTTGCTCGGTGGTGGGAGAATGACCGGGTACAGTCGTGAATCTATGTCACCGGCCCGGAGCGGGAAGGTGCCCGGTCGCCTGCTACTTGCCGGCCGCCAGCTTCTCGAAACGGGGGTTGCCGCGCAGTGGGTCGAAGCTGGGGTCGATCTTCAGCCAGCCGGGCGAGAGGTAATACGGCACTTTCAGCAGCGGCTCGAGAAGGTCGATCGCCTTCTCCGTGTCCCCGGCCAGCAGGTAGATGCGTACCAGCTGATGCTGCAAGTACGGTCCGGTATAGCCGTCCTGCGCGACCGGCAACTTGGCGAGCCCGCGCTCGCCCCAGACGATGGCGTCCTTCGGCCGGCCGAGGTACGCCATCGCGAGGCCGAGTGCGGTCATGCGTCCGGCGTTGCCGGGGCTCTGCTTCAGCTGCTGCTCCAGAACCGCACGGGACGTGTCGGCATAGGCTCGGGAGCGTGCCAAGTCGCCGCGAAGCCGGAAGATCTGCGCCTTCACGAGCGCGGACGTGGCCGGATCACCACCGTAGTCGGATGGCCTCGTCCGAAGGGCGAGCTGCTGTCCCGCGTCGTCGAGTGCCCAGTAGGTATCCCAGAAGTTGCTAACGAAGGCCACGAGCGCCGTCGAGTCGACGCGCTCCATCGCCTGCCGGAGGACCGTGTGCGCGCCCTGGAGGTCTCCCCGGCCGAGCCGGATCATCGCGTTGCTCTGATGGAACGTGATGCCGGTCGGTGAGAGCGCGAGCGCACGATCGATGACGCCCTGCGCCTCGGCGTACCGGCGCTGGCGCAGGTACATCATGGTGAGCCGGCGCAGGGCATTCTGGGAGCGGGGGTCGAGTGCTTGGCTCTTTTCGAGGTGCTGCTGCGCGGCATCCCATCGGCCGAGGCTCCACTCCGCCAATGCAGCGCTGCTCAGGAGTTCGGCGTCTCCCGCGGCCACGCTGAGGCCCTGCTGGTATGCTTCGAGCGCCAGCCTGTTGTCGTCGTGGATGTTGGTGAAGTAATCGCCCAGCGCGAGTTGGCTCTCCGGTCGTCCGGGCGCCAGGGCCACGGCACGCTGCGACGCGATCCGGGCGCCTTCTGCGTACTCCCGCGTCGGCGTGATGTTGTAATACGCAGCAGCCTGCGCCCGACCCAGCTGCGCCCAGGCCAAGGCGAAGCCGCTGTCGAGCGCCACGGCGCGCTGATAATTCTTGATGCCCTGCTGGAGCTGCTCGGGTGTCATCTGGCTGTTGGCACCCCACGAGGCCTCGCCCCGCAGGTAGGAATCGTAGGCTTCGAGGTTCTCGGTCGGGCGCTCGGCCAGTTCCTGCTTTTGCCCGGCGCCCAGCGCGACGTCCAGTGCACTCGCCACCTTGCCGGCGATGTCGCCCTGCACCTGAAAGACGTCGGTGAGGGGAGCATCGAACGTCTGCTGCCACTTGGTGGTGGGCGCACCTCCCGGCACGATCTCGACCAGTTCCGGGCTCACGCGGACGCGGCTCGTGCCGTCCGGCCGCTTCTCCCAGCGCACCGTGGCCGTCAGCAGGAAGTTCGCGCCCAGTTCCCTGGCGATGTCCTTGGGCGGCTCGCTGGTGCCGCGGTACTCGTTCGAACTCGCTCGTGCGATGACGGCCAGTCCCGGCAGCTGCGCCAGCTTGCCGCGCACCTCGTCGGTCATGCCGTCGGCGAAGTAGGCGCTGGCGGAATCGCCGAGGTTCTCGAACGGAAGCACGGCGACGCGAGGGAGCTCGGTCGTGGTGCTGGCAGGCGTCGGGGCGCCGCCGGTCGTGCGGCCACGCCAGGCGAAGAGCGCCCCGGACCCCACGAGCACCAGCAATCCCACGCCGAGCGCCATCATCGGAATTCGCCGCCCACCCGCGGCGCGGCTCGCCGCCGGCAGCGTGATCGTCGGCGACACCACCGGCGTATTGATGGAGGAGGCGAGTCCGAGGGCGCGCGAGAATTCCGCGATGCTGCCGAATCGATCGGCGGCCTGCAACGCCAGCGCCTTCCGCAATGCCTCGTCCACGTTCGGCGGCACCTCGGCGCGCGACGTCCGGACACTCGGTGCCGTCGACGTGAAGCGCTTCGCAATCAGCGCCGCCGACGTCGTGGCCGTGAAGGGCGGCTCGCCGGCGAGCATCTCGTGCAGCGTCACGGCAAGGGCGTACTGGTCCACCCGCGCGTCCACGTCACCCTGACCGGTGGCCTGCTCCGGCGCCATGTAGGTCGGTGTGCCGATTGCGGCCCCGGTCTGCGTCAGGTTCTCGCCGGTGGTGCCCGTGCTCGAGCCGATGGCGCGTGCGATCCCGAAGTCGGCCACGAGGGTCGAGCCGTCGGGCGTGAGCAGGATGTTCTCCGGCTTGATGTCGCGGTGCACGATGCCGCGCTCGTGCGCGTACTGCAGCGCCTGGGCCGTCTCGCGCGCGATGCGCAGCGCATCGTCCAGC
>JBJMOZ010000022.1:0-5511 GCA_045803465.1 Gemmatimonadales bacterium
CGACGCGGATGGCCGCGCGAGTACCGGCTATCGGGTGGGCACGGCCAGCGGCAATGAAGAGGTGACCGCCGAAGTGCTCGACGGCACCGCCGTGATCGGCACGCCAGCGAAGTTCTCGGCACGCGGCATCGGCGGCGGACCCATCGTGCTCGTGCGCGACGAGCCGATCCCGGCCAACTACGGGATCCACGACACGTTCGTGCGGGACGGCATCGCCTTCGTGGCAGCGTGGAATACCGGACTCGTGATCTACGACGTGGGAAACGGCATGAAGGGCGGCAGCCCGAGCCGGCCGGTCGTCATCGCGGGCATCACGCCCGGCACGGGGCCGAGCGGCGTGACCGGTGCGATCCACAACTCGTGGTGGTTCCACAACGCCGCGACTGGCGAGAAGCGCTACCTCTTCGTGGGACAGGAGGGGCCGGGGAGCATCGGCAGCTCGTCCCGGGGCGACATCTACGTCATCGACGTGAGCGACCTCACGCATCCGCAGCAGGTCGCCACCTTCTCGCTCCCGGGTGCCGGTACCCACAATTTCTGGGTCGACGAGACGGCTCAGGTTCTCTACGCCGCCTACTACAATGGCGGGGTGGTGGCGCTGGACGTGTCCGGCACGCTGAGCGGCGACCTCGCCCCCAGGCTGCTCGCCAACGTCCGTCCCGGTGGGGATGCGAATACCTACGTGTGGGGCGTGCAGGTGCATCGCGGCTCGCTCTACGCCATCGACATGGAAAGCGGTCTCTGGGAGCTCGCGCTGGCGTCGGGCGCGCTGGCGACACGTGCCGGTGGTTTCAACGTGCCCGAGCGATGGAGCTCGGACCTCTGGCTCCACGGCGACTACGCCTACACGGGCACGTGGGGCGGCACGGCACGCGCGGGCAATGTGGGCGACCAACTGAAGATCTGGTCGCTGGCCAGCGGTCTCGGCGCGCCGGTGAACACGATCACGCTGCCCGAGGTGGGCACGGTGTCGGACGTCGAGGTGTCGGCCGACGGGCGCATGCTCCTGCTCACCACCGAGCGTGGACCGCGGCAGGGGATCTACCTGTACTCGCTCGGCAATCCGGCGAATCCCACGGGGGCCGGCTCCCTCCTGGTGGCCAACGGCCTGCACACCGGCACCTTCGCGGAGATCGGCGGCCGGCTGTTCGTGTTCGCGGCCAGGAACCCCGGTTCGCCGGGTCTCGAGGTCTATGACGTGACGGGCGCGGTACCCTAGGCGAGATTCCTCGCTCCTCCACCGGGTCCGCCCATGCAGCCGCGTCGCACGTCCGTCGGTCTCGTGCTCCTTCTGGTCGCCACTGCGGCGCCGGCCCTTTCACAACTTCCGCCCATCCCCGGCTACGCGGCAGCCAGCGCGGAGCGTCAGCGCACGCTCGAGACCTCGCTCGTCGCGGGTGCCGACACCGCCATGCTCCGGCGCCACGTGCGCACGCTCGCGGGATGGGCCCGGGTGGCCGGCTCGGCGGGAAGCCGTGCCGCCGCCGACTACGTGCTCTCGGAGTTCGCGGCCTACGGGCTCGACTCCGTGCGCGCCGAGTTCCAGGTGTACCTGCCGCATCAGGACTCCGCAGTCGTCGAGCTGCTCCGTCCGACAGCCGAGGGCGGCACGCTGCGGCTCTCGCTCGAGGAGCCGCCAGTCGCCGGCGACCCCGAGAGTGCCTCGGCCATGTGGCCCGTCATGAATGGCCAGAGCGGCGTCGGCGACGTGCAGGCGCCGCTGGTCTACGTGAACCGTGGTCTCCCGGCCGACTACCGCACGCTGGATTCACTGGGCATCAGCGTACGCGGCGCGATCGCGATCGCCCGCTACGGCGGCAGCTTCCGCGGCATCAAGGCGCGCGAGGCCGAGCGCCACGGCGCACTCGCCCTCGTCCTGTACTCCGATCCTGCCGACGACGGCTTCGCCCTGGGTGACGTGTACCCGACCGGCCCCATGCGCAGTCCCGACGGCGTACAGCGTGGGTCGCTCTTCAATGGTGACGGCGATCCGGCCACGCCGGCCTGGTCGTCCGCTGACGGGCGGCGCCTGCCGGACGACTCGCTGGAAATCCCACACATTCCGGTCGTGCCGATGGGCTACCGCAATGCCGCCGCATTGCTCGGTGTCGTGGCCGCCGGCGCCGTGCCGCAGAGTTGGCAGGGCGGGCTCCCCTTCCGCTACCACACGGGACCGAGCACGACGCGCGTCCGCGTGGCGGTGTGGGCGGCACGAGGTCCGCGTGCGCAGCGCACGATCGTGAACGCGCTCGGTGTGCTGCGCGGCAGCGAGTTTCCCGACGAAATCGTCGTCATCGGGGGACATCGCGATTCCTGGGGTCCTGGTGCGGCGGACAATGCCAGCGGCACCGCCAGCGTGCTCGAGGCGGCGCGCCTCATGGGCGCGGCGGCGCGGCAGGGCATGCGCCCGCGCCGCACCATCATCTTCGCCACCTGGGACGCGGAAGAGTGGGGGTTGATCGGATCGACGGAGTGGGGCGAGCGGGAAGCCGACCGGCTCACGCGCCAGGCCGTGGCATACGTGAACCAGGACATGCCCGCCTTCGGCACGCGATTCAGCGCCGCCGCCTCACCCACGCTTGCGGGGATGCTGCGCGATGTCGCCGCGCTCGTGCCGCAGCCGGGCGACACGGTCACGGTCCTCTCGGCGTGGCGTGCGGCGTCCAAGGACAGTCTGCCCCCGGTCGGCGACCTGACCGGCGGCAGCGACTTCGCCGTGTTCTACAATCATCTCGGCATCGCGTCGATCGGCTTCGGCTTCGGCGGCCCGATGGGCGTCTACCACTCCGCCTATGACACGCCCGCGTTCATGGAGCGGTTCGGCGACCCGGGTTACCGGAGTCACCGTGCGGCGGCGTCACTCTCAGCGGTGCTGGTGGCCCGGCTCGCAAACGCGGATGTCGTGCCATTCGACTACGCGGCGTGGGGCCGGAGGGTGACGGAGTTCGTGCGGCAAGCGCGCACTCGCGCTGGTGCCCGGGCCGATGAGGCGGGGTTCACCGCGCTCGCACAGCGCGCGATGGAGGTGACCAAGGCGGGTGAGCAGGTGATGGCGGCCCGAGACCGTGCGCTGGCACGCGGCACGCTGCGGCCGCCGGCACTCGCGGCGGTCAACGCGGCGCTGCGCCAGGCGGAGCGCAGCGTGGTGGTGCAGGGTGGCATACCCGGACGCGCGTGGATGCAGAACGTCCTGCTCGCGACCGACCGTGACGACGGGTACGGCAACACGCCGCTGCCGGGGATCACGGAGGCACTCATCGACGGCGACATGGCACGGGCCCGCGCACAGGCCGGCGCGGTGGCGGAGGGACTGGAGCGGGCCCGGCGCGCGCTGGAGGAGGCGCGCCGGGCCCTGCGCTGAGCTACAGCTTGGGCAGGGTCACGCCGCGCTGTGACTGGTACTTGCCGGCCTTGTCCTTGTAGCTGGTCTCGCACACGTCGTCGGCGTCGGCCTCGAAGAACAGCACCTGGCAGATCCCCTCGTTCGCGTAGATGCGCGCGGGCAGGGGCGTGGTGTTGCTGATCTCGAGCGTGACGTGGCCTTCCCACTCGGGCTCGAAGGGGGTCACGTTCGTGATGATGCCGCAACGCGCGTAGGTACTCTTGCCGACGCAGATGGTGAGCACGTTGCGCGGGATGCGGAAGTACTCGATCGACCGGGCCAGCGCGAAGCTGTTCGGCGGCACGATGCAGACGTCGCCCTCGAACTCCACGAAGCTGCGGCTGTCGAAGGCCTTCGGATCGACGATGGCCGAGAGCACGTTGGTGAAGATGCGGAATTCCGGCGCCACCCGCATATCGTAGCCATAGCTCGACACGCCGTACGAGATGACCTTGTTGCCCTGGGCATCCGTCTGGCGGACCTGCGAGTCCACGAAGGGCTCGATCATCCCGTGTTCGGTGGCCAGGCGACGGATCCAGCGATCGGACTTGATCGACATGCGCTCGTGGGTCTGGAGGGTGGGAACCGGGCCGGCAGGGCCGGCAAACGGGCCTCAATATACTGCCTCCCGCGCGCCCGTGGCGGGCGGTTCCGTCGACGGCCTACGCCATTGCATTTACGGGACTTCCGGGTTGAATTGACCCCGCCCGGCGGATAAGTTTCCCACCGCCTAGTGAAATTCTTCACGAGGCATTCAGGAGGATAGCCGGCGCCATGCTCAGGCCCTACATCCCAATCCTGCTGGTCACCGCGTTCGTGCTGTTCAACGCGGTGCTCCTCCTCGGCCTGTCCCACTGGCTTTCCACCTACCGAACCAACCCAGCGAAGCAGCAGCCCTACGAGTCCGGCATGCCCGTGCTGGGCGACGCCCGGCAGCGCTTCTCCGTCAAGTTCTACCTGGTCGCGATGCTCTTCATCGTCTTCGACATCGAGACGGTCTTCATGATTCCCTGGGCGGTGGCATTCAGGAGCATTCCGGCCCTCAGCGGCCTGCTGCTCGTCGAGATGCTGGTGTTCATGCTGATCCTCGCCGTGGGTTACGTCTACATCTGGAAGCGCGGGGCGCTGCAATGGGATTGATCCAGACGCCGCCCGATGCGACGGTCGTCTCGTCCACGTCGCCCAACTGGGTCACGACGCGGCTCGACTTCCTCGCCAACTGGGCGCGTACCAGTTCACTATGGCCGATGCCGTTCGGCACCGCCTGCTGCGCCATCGAGTTCATGGCCAGTGCGGGCTCGCGGTTCGATCTGGCGCGCTTCGGCATGGAGCGGATGAGCTTCTCGCCGCGTCAGGCCGACGTGCTCATCTGCGCGGGACGGCTGCCCTTCAAGCTGGCGCCCGTCATCCGCCGCATCTGGGACCAGATGCCGCAGCCGAAGTGGTCCATCTCGATGGGCGCGTGCGCCTCCTCGGGCGGCATCTTCGACAACTACAGCATGGTGCAGGGCATCGACACCATCATCCCCGTCGACGTGTACGTGCCCGGCTGCCCGCCGCGTCCCGAGGGCCTGATGTACGGCATCCTGCTCCTCATGAAGAAGATCCGCGGCGAGACCTTCACCGACGACATGCTGCGCGTCGAGAAGCTCGTCGGACCCGACGGGCTCTACCTGCCGCCCGAGCGCATCGACGAGCTCTCGGAGCCCTTCGGCAACTCGGTCTCGCAGACGCGCTCCACATGAGTGCCCCCGCCGTGCTCCCCTCGCCCTCCGCGCAGGCGCTCAGGGAGGCCTTCGGCGCCGACATCGATCGCGTCGCGGTCTCCTGCGGAGATACCATCGTGTACGTGCGTCGCGAGCGCATCCACGACGTGCTCGCGTGGCTCAAGGAAACGCCGGAGCAGGACTTCAACTACCTCACCGACCTCACCGCCGTGGACTATC
The DNA here is from genome assembly GCA_045803465.1 of Gemmatimonadales bacterium. Taxonomy (GTDB): domain Bacteria; phylum Gemmatimonadota; class Gemmatimonadetes; order Gemmatimonadales; family GWC2-71-9; genus JAGGAG01. The sequence continues at coordinate 5,329 of JBJMOZ010000022.1, forward strand.
GCGACGCCGAGCGGCCGCTCGAGGTGGTCTGGCAGCTGCGCTCGCTCCGCCGCAAGGCCGACCTGCGCCTGAAGGTCGCGCTCGACAAGCGCGTGCCGCTCGAGGTGCCCACGTGCTGGGACCTCTGGCGCGGCGCCAACTGGCTCGAGCGCGAAGTCTACGACCTGTTCGGCGTCCGCTTCG
>JBJMOZ010000034.1:0-2839 GCA_045803465.1 Gemmatimonadales bacterium
GTGGTCATCTGGCCACGGGGAGGGGAAGTGCCGCAGGCCGTGCTCATGCACGCCCAGGAGTCGGTCCAGCGCGCCGGACCGCTCGTGTCGCGAGCGCGCGAAGCGCACGAGCTCCGCGCCGCGGCCACGCGCGACCCGCTAACGGGTCTCGCCAACCGCCGGCAGCTGCAGGTCTCGATGCACGACGCGACGGTGGGTCGCGCAGCCCTCGTGCTGCTCGACATCGATCATTTCAAGCGCCTCAACGACACCCTTGGCCATCCGGCCGGCGACGACGCACTGCTGCATGTCGCCGGCATTCTCCGGCGCGAGACACGGTCCGGCGATGTGCCCGCGCGCGTCGGCGGAGAGGAATTCGCGCTCTGGCTTCCGGGCACGACGCTCGAATCCGCCTCGCGACTCGCCGAGCGGGTCCGGCGCGCCCTGGAGCTTTCGACGTGGACATGGCAGGGCACCCCGTGGCGACTCAGCGCCTCCTTCGGCGTAGCGCATTGGGGCGAAACGACCCAGCAGGTGGACAACCTCATGCAGCACGCCGACGGGGCGCTGTACGCGGCCAAGGAAGGCGGCAGGAACCGGGTGGCCACCGCGGGCTGAAGCTCTCGCGCGATAGCTCTTGGCTTCTTATAATGGAACGATTCGTCTCGTTACGCTGGGAGGGGAGTTGATGACTGCCGTCGAGCCGTCGTCCGAACCACCGCGCCGCCGGGGACGCCCCCGCAACGAGGGGCTGCGTCGGACCATCCTGCGCGCCGCCGCCGAGTTGCTCGAGGAACGGGGTGTCGACGGGGTGACCATCGAGGCCATCGCCGAACGCGCGGCGGTGGGGAAGCAGACGATCTATCGCCGCTGGGCCAGCCGGGCGGCCGTGCTGGTGGAAGCCTTCCTGTCCCAGGACGAGTCGACGGGCGGCGTGCCCGACACGGGCACGCTGCGGAAGGATCTGGCGATCTTCGCCTCCGCGCTCGCCGATACGGCGGGCCTGGACAGCCTGCGCCGAAGTGTCGCGGGTTTGGTGTCGGCGAGTCACACCGATGCCGAGGTGGGCCGCCTGTTCCGGGAGCGTTTCGTGGCGCCATCCCGGGCGGTGCTGCGACAGGTGCTCGAGCGGGCCAATGGCCGCGGTGAGCTGCACCCCGACCTGGATGTCGAGGTGGCCATCGATGCCCTGCTGGGCGCGGTCTGGTACCGCGCCCTGATCTCGGGTGGGCGGCTCGACGACACCTACGCGGAGTCGCTGGCGGCCACGCTGGCGAGTGGCATCATCTCTCGCGAGCATCGCACGCCACCGGGCGACCGGACCCGCCCACGGCCCTTACGCGCCGCCGACGAGCCCGACACGATCGACCTGTTCGGCAACCCGATGCGTGATATCGGGGATTCGGCCCGGTAGGTCGCGCGGGGCGCGATATCCCCCATTGGAACAGGATCTGCTTATATTTCTCGCACCCGGGGGCGACTGGCTTCGACGGGTTGGTAGAAGGGATGGCAGCGTGCCCAGGTCCATGGTCCTGGATAAACCCTGTGGACAGATACAATCGCCAACACTGAACTGGCGCTGGCTGCGTAAGCTGAGCTAACGCTCGCTTCACGCACCTTCGATCAGGTAGCCCGCCCGGGGCGCCCTGCTCGAATCGAAAAGCTGGGCTGGCCCGACCGATCGCTCCGGTTGGAAGGGTAAGACTTCAGGAGATAGGCGCTCGGGAGGTCGGTGAGCCACCGACCGGGCGTGACGGCGAAGAGGCCCACCTACGCACGTAGACGCTGTCTTGGAAGCTGATTCGGACCAGGGTTCGATTCCCTGCGCCTCCATTCCTTTACCCAGGGCCCATCCTTTCGAGGCTGGGCCCTTTTGCTAGGAGCCATCCCCCTTGCCGCACGACGTGAGCTTGATCGCCACGATCGCCTCGGCGTTCGGCCTGGCCATCGTCTTCGGTTATCTGGCCGCGCGCCTGCGCATGCCGCCACTGGTGGGATACCTGCTCGCGGGCGTGCTGATCGGCCCCGCGACACCGGGTTTCGTGGCCGACGTCGGCCTGGCGAGCCAGCTGGCCGAGATCGGCGTCATGCTGCTGATGTTCGGCGTGGGACTTCATTTCTCCCTCGACGACCTCCTGGCGGTGCGTCGCATCGCCGTGCCCGGGGCCATGGTGCAGATCTCCGTCGCCGTGCTGCTCGGCGTCGGCACGGCGCTGAGTTGGGGCTGGAGCCTGGGCGGAGCGCTCGTCTTCGGCCTGTGCCTCTCGGTGGCCAGCACAGTGGTGCTGCTGAGGGCGCTCGAGGACCGGGGGCTGCTGGCATCGGTGAACGGGCAGATCGCCGTGGGCTGGCTGGTGGTGGAAGACCTCGTCATGGTGCTCGTGCTGGTGCTGCTGCCGGCACTTGCCGGCGTGCTTGGCGCCGGGGGCGATGCGGCGGGCACGTCGGCGGACGGCGGCGGCCTATGGGTCACGCTGGGCGTCACGCTGGCCAAGGTCGCGGCGTTCCTCGCGGTGATGCTGATCGCGGGAAAGCGAGTGCTGCCCAAGCTGCTGTGGTACATCGCGCGCACGGGGTCGGGTGAGCTGTTCACGCTGGCAGTGGTCGCCGCGGCCGTCGGCGTCGCCTTCGGTGCGGCGAAGCTGTTCGACGTTTCGTTCGCGCTCGGCGCGTTCTTCGCCGGGATGATGATGCGCGAATCCGAGTTCAGCCATCGTGCGGCCGCCGAATCCCTGCCGCTGCGCGATGCCTTCGCGGTCCTCTTCTTCGTCTCGGTGGGGATGCTGTTCGACCCCCAGGTGGTGCTGACCCAGCCTGGGAAGCTGCTGGCCGTGCTGGCCATCGTGATGTTCGGCAAGAC
>JBJMOZ010000052.1:0-6578 GCA_045803465.1 Gemmatimonadales bacterium
GAGCCCCTTGTCGCAGGCGGAGTGCACTGGCTGCTACCCGTCGGCCCTCACAGCTTTCGATCGGCTGCGAACAGGAGCACGTCGCCCACTTCCTCGTCCCACAGGGCGCCGACGCGGTGCATGCCGATCTTCTCGGCGACACGGATGCTCTTCTCGTTCCACGGCGGGATGGTGGCGGCGACCCGCTTCACGCCCTCGTGGCCGAGGGCCCACTGCAGCAGGCCGGCCGCGGCCTCGCTGGCGAACCCACTGCCTTCGGCGCCCGGATAGGTGGCGTAGCCCATCACCACGGCGCCATCACCGTCCGGCGGACCGCCGAACCCCACCGAGCCGACCGCCTGTCCCGTGTCGCGCCGGATGACCACCCACGCCCACCAGCCCAGCTGCGCCGGGTCCTCGAGCAGCTTCCGACGGATCAGGGGAAAGACGTCCTCCATGAGCGGCGGCGGCGAGAGCGGCTGCGGGAAGGCAGCGGTCGTGATCGCGGCGAGGCGCAGGGCATCCCCGGCTATCATCGCCTCGATGGCCTCGGGGGTGAACGGCTTGAGCGTCAGGCGCTCGGTGCGGATCTCGGTGGACGCCATGCGAGGGCCTCTCTAGTCGCGGCTCGCGCGCATTCTTACCTTCCGGGCACGAACGGGCAAGTCCGGCCCTCCCTGGAGCCTCGCATGAGCACCTTCCTGCGTACCACTGCAGTATCCACCAAGGGCGCGCACACGCTCGAGCGGGCCGACTACATGTCCGCCGACATCTTTGCCGCGGAGCACGAGCGCATCTTCGCTCGCGAGTGGCTCTGCGTGGGCCGTGAGGAGATGATCGAGGCACCCGGCCAGTTCGTGCTGTTCGAGATCGGCCCGGACAACCTGATCGTGGTGCGTGACCGCAGCGGCACCGTGCGCGCGCTGCACAACACCTGCCGACATCGCGGTGCGCGCCTTTGCGACGCGCCCTGCGGCGAGCTCTCGGAGACGATCCAGTGCCCCTATCACGCCTGGACGTACGGCTTGGACGGCCGGCTCCTCGGCGTGCCCGACGCGAAGGAGATGGAGAACTTCGACAAGGCCGACTATCCGCTGAAGCAGGCGGCCGTGGCACAGTGGGCGGGGTTCATCTTCGTGAACCTCGCCGAGCGACCGGAGCCGTTCGCCGAGGCGTACGCACCGCTCATCAGCCGCTTCGGGCGCTGGAATCTGGGCGCGCTCAAGGCCGCGCGGCGCATCGACTACGACGTGCAGGCCAACTGGAAGCTGCTCTTCCAGAACTACTCCGAGTGCTACCATTGCTCGCCCGTGCACCCGTCGCTGGTGAAGCTCTCCTCGCCCACGAGCGGGGAGAACGACCTCGTGGACGGTCCGTTCCTGGGCGGCTTCATGACGGTGACGGCGGCCGGGGGCAGTCTCTCCATGAGCGGGCGCGCGTGCGGCGTGCCGGTGGCGCAGTTGCCGGAGGAGGACATGCAGCGGGTGTACTACTACACCGTCTTCCCGAACATGCTGCTGAGCCTGCATCCCGACTATGTCATGGTGCACACCTTCCAGCCGGTGGCGAACGACCGCACGCGCATCAGTTGCGAGTTCCTCTTTCATCCCGCGACGCTGGAACGCGCCGATCTCGATCCGGACGACGGCGTGACGTTCTGGGACCAGGTCAATCGTGAAGACTGGGCCCTGTGCGAGCGCACCCAGAAGGGCGTGCGGAGCACGGCATATGAACCGGGTCCGTACTCACGACGCGAAAGCCTGTGCGCGGCCTTCGACCGGCACTATCGCCACGTCATGGCGGCGCGGGAGTGACCTGATGCGTCATCTGCAGCGACTCTTCGCACACCTGCAGTGGGCCGACGAGCAGGTGCTCGCCGCGCTGCGGGCGGCCACCTCCGCGCCGGAGGGCGCGGTGCAGCTCTACGCGCATGTGCTGGCGTCCGAGCACAACTGGCTCGCACGGCTCGCCGGCACGGCGCAGATCGATGTGGTTCCCACGCTTTCGCTGCACGCCTGCGAGGAGCTGGCACGGGACAACCACGCGCGCTTCGGGGCGCTCGTGGCCAGCCTTTCCTCCACCGACCTCGACCACGTCGTGGCGTACCGCCGCCGCGACGGGCAGGCGCAGGAACGGCGACTCGAGGACATCCTGCTGCACGTGGCGCTGCACGCCATGTATCACCGCGGACAGGCGGCGACGCTGCTGCGGCAGGCCGGCGAGACGCCGAACGTCACCGACTACATCGCGTGGAGCGGTGAGGTGCCCTAGGAGACGTGCTGCGAGGGCGCGCCCTTGAACACGCGGAAGAGGTACGCGAGCGAGGGCAGCAGCAGCACCAGGCCCGCGATGAGTGCGATGACCACGAGCTTCAGGGTCGCGTAGGGTGCGGCGCTGCCCTCGATCGTGAGGTCCGGCGGGATGAGATGCGGATACTGCACCGCCGCCCAGCCCCACAGGATCAGCGTCGCTTGCGCCGCGGCCGCGATCCGTGCGAGACGAGCACGACGGGTCCAGAGCGCCCAGAAGGTCGTCAGCGCGGCGAGCGCCACCGCGGCGTGATACAGCGGTGCCCACCAGCTCGATGTCAGCCCCCGCCATACCAGCGGCGCCCCTGTGCGCGACAACGCGAGGGTGGCCATCGCCACCACGAAGACCGCGACGCCGCTCACCAGTGCGCGCGCGCGGAAGTCGTCCTGCAGGTCGCCGTCGAACGCTTCCACGGTGAGGTAGACGGCGGCGAGGAAGGCCATCAGCGCCAGCGCGAGCACGCCGACCGCGAACGGAAACGGTTGCAGCCACGGCGTCACGAAGCCCGCGGTGAAGCTTGCCGGAGGATCGGCGGGAAGCCTGCCCGCCGCCACGGCGCCGGCCGACACGCCCAGCAGCAGGGGCGTGATGAGGCTTGCCCAGGAGAAGAGCAGGCCCCATCGGCGCTGCACCTGGTCCTGCTGGCTGTCGTACGTGCGGAAGGTGAAGGCCGACCCGCGCAGCACGATGCCGATGAGCATGAGCGTCAGCGGGATGTGCAGCGCCACCGAGATGCGCGCGAACACCGCCGGAAAGCACACGAAGAGCAGCACCACCACGAGAATGAGCCAGACGTGGTTGGCCTCCCAGATCGGGCCGATGGCCTCGGCGATGAGGGCGCGCTGCTGCTGCTTGCGCGGACCGCTGGCGAAGAGGTCCCAGACGCCGCCGCCGAAATCGGCGCCGCCCATCAGCAGGTAGGCGGTGAGTGCGGCCATCACGGCGGCGGCCACCACGAGGGCAAGGGACATCTCAGGCTCCATGCGGGAGCGGTTCCGCGAGCGGGGGGAGCTCCTCGACGTCCGGGCTCTTCATGATCTGCCGCCGCATGAGCCACACCACGGTCACCGACAGCGCGAGGTAGAGCAGCGTGAAGAAGGTGAACGGCACCACCAGGCCGGGCATCGGCGTCACGGCGTCGGCGGTGCGCATGACGCCCTGCACTACCCACGGTTGCCGGCCAAGCTCCGTGACCATCCAGCCCGCCTCGACGGCGAGGAAGCCCATCGGCGCGCCCAGCGCGAGCAGGCGAAGCAGCAGTCGGTTCTCGGCCAGGACACGTTTGCGGACTGCCGTCCACGCCGCCAGCAGTGTGCAGAGCATCAGGTACATCCCGAATCCCACCATGAGCTGGAAGCTCCAGTGCACCAGCGGCACGTTGGGCCAATCGTCGCGCGGCACGCGGTCGAGACCCGTCACTTCGGCATCGAAGTCGCCGTGGGCGAGGAAGGAGAGCACCTTCGGCACCTCGATGGCGTACCGGACCGTCTGCGTTTCCGTGTCGGGCAGGCCTCCGATGACGAACGGCGCGCCGCGTCCGGTGCGGAAGTGGCCTTCCATCGCCGCGAACTTCGCGGGCTGCTCGCTGGCAACCATCTTCGCGCTGCGGTCGCCCGAGAGCGGCTGCAGCAGGACGGCCGGCCCGCCCACCAGCAGGCCCACGAGCAGCGCACGGCGATGGAACAGGTTGCCCGGCTTGCGCAGCAGGAGGCCCGCGTGGATGCCCGCGACGCCCATGCCGGTGGCAGCATACGCGGCCAGCGTCATGTGCACCGTCTGCGTGAGCGCGGCGGGATTGAAGATGGCCGCGATGGGATCGATGTTCACCGGCTGGCCACCCACCATGTCGAACCCGGTGGGCGTGTTCATCCACGCGTTCGCGATCACGACGAAAATGCCCGACAGCGCGCCGCTCAGCGCCACCAGCGACCCGGCGACGAGATGCGCCCGCGGCGAGATGCGATCCCAGCCGTAGAGGTAGACGCCAAGGAAGATCGCTTCGGTGAAGAAGGCGAAGCCCTCGAGCGAGAACGGCATGCCGATGATCGGTCCGGCGAAGCGCATGAACCCGGGCCACAGCAAGCCCAGCTCGAACGAGAGCACCGTGCCCGACACGGCGCCCACCGCGAACATGATGGCCGTGCCCTTGGCCCACCGCTTGGCCAGTTCGAGGTAGAGCCGGTCGCCCGTGCGCTGCCACCGCCATTCGGCCACGAGCATGAGCAGGGGCATGCCGATGCCGATGACGGCGAAGATGATGTGAAACGCGAGCGACATGCCCATCTGGGAGCGCGCCGCGAGCAAGTCGTTCATGGATCGATTCCCTCAGGTACCCGGCACCTCGCACCGGGTCGGTCAGGCCGGGCCAAGCACCTCGTCGTCGGCGACGACGTAGACTCGGTCCTCGGGATCGGGCTCGACGGCGGCACCGCCGGTGAAGCTGCCGAAGGCCGGAAGCAGCCCGACTCGTATCCCGAAGACGAAGGCAGGCAGTCGTGCACGCAGCCCGCCGGGGCCATCGAGGCGAACGGCGGGGTGGACGTGCCCTGCCAGAACATACGCGGACCCGGCAGGCTCCGGATGGTGCCGGAACGCGAAGGGTGCTTCGTCCCACGGCTCGTCCACGCAACGCAGGCCGAGTTCGGTGGGTGGGTCGCCAGCGCCGATGTCGTGGTTCCCGCGCACCAGCAGCACGTCGAGCTCGGGCCGGCCCGCTCGCCAGCCGCCCACCTGTGCGACGGTGCCGGGTGCCTCGCGTCCTACGCGCGCGTGGAACAGGTCGCCGAGGATGACGAGCGCCGTGGCGCCGGTGCGCGCCAGCGCGCGATCGAGCCGCGCGAGGTCGTCGCCGGTGGATCCGCTCGGGATGGGGATGCCTGCGGCGCGGAAAGTCGCGGCCTTTCCGAGGTGCACGTCCGCCACGACGAGCGTGCGGCGCGCCGGCCACCACAGCGCGCGCTCGGCCAGCAAGGCCACGTGCTCGCCGGCCAGCTCCAGCGTTGCGTCGCGCGGGCTCAGCCCCACTCCGGGCCCAGTTGACGCCACAGCTCGGGCAGCGGCTGCGCCAGGTCGCGACAGATGAAGATCGGCACCGCACGCTCCTCCTGCACTCCCAGGGGGTTCGCGACGGTGCGTACGAGCGTGACGCTGCCGAACACCTGCTCGAGCGCCTCGACCGATCCGCCGACGACGATCGCGACGTCGCCGGGGCGATCACCCGGGCCCCAGTGATAGAAATCCCCGTTGCGACTGATCGGTGCGGGCAGGCCAAGCGCAGGACCGTAGTGCTGCAGCGCGCCGGCACGCCCGTAGTTGGTCCCGACGATGACGACCCGGGCACGCTCCTCCGCGGGCAGCGAGTCGTACACGGCGCGCGTCGCCTCGGCGAGCTCGCGCCAGCCGAGCATGTCGGCGTAGTCCTGGGGCAACTCGAGCTGGGTGCCACGATTGGTCTCGGTGGCTCGCGCGAGGCCGAGGCCGCGGAGATACTCGACGGTGCCGTCCGGCGTGAGCACCGGCAACGCCGCGGGGAGCAGCACGAGGCCGACGAGGATCATCGCGAGTCCGCCGAGGGAGACGAGCAGGCGCTGCGACCGATCGCCGATCCAGCGCTCGAGCGCTACGGCGCCGGCCGCGATGAGCAATCCATGCACGGGTGCGAGATAGTAGTCCTTGGCACCGGCGACGAGAAATGCGGAGGTCACCACGACGACGAGGACGGCCAGCGGTCGCCACGGCTCGAGTACGCGCGTGCCGACCAGTGCCACGAGCCCGACAAGGGCGAATGGGGCCGCGGCGGTGAGCAGGAAGAGTTGTCCGCCGAGAAACGCGAGCGGCGTGACGCGCTCGAGCTGTGTGTCGCGAAGCACGCGGGCCTGCTCGAAGAACGGCCAGTTCCACGTCATCTGGCCGGTGATGGTCGGCAGCCCCACCAGTACCGCGAGCAGCAGCGCGAGCCAGGGCCATGGATCCCGCAGGTCGGCACGCAATGGCGAGAAGAGCACCGCCACCAGCACCCCGAACGCGAAGAACGCGGCGCTGAACTTGGTCAGTGCGGCGAGTCCGAGCGCGACGCCGAGGAGCAGCCACCAGCCCGGCAGGTCCTCGCGCAGGAGACGCACCAGCGCCCAGCACGCCAGGAGCCACCACAGCTGTTCGTAGACCACGGGCTGGAAGAGGATGCCGGCGCGAAGATAGATGGGAGCCACCAGCACGCCGAGTGCCGTGAATATCTGTGCGCGTCGCCCGCCGCCCATGTCGCGCGCGATCAGGGCTGCCACGATGAGGTA
>JBJMOZ010000059.1:0-19813 GCA_045803465.1 Gemmatimonadales bacterium
CGGCGCGTCGATGTCGAGGAACGGCTCGCCGAGGCCGAGGTGCGTCACGCCGTCGGCGAGTACACCGACGACGAGTGGTCCGCCGTGGCCTCCGAGGCGCAGGCGGTGCTCGATGACCTCGCGGGACGGCTGTCCGGGGAGCAGGCCGAGATTGCCAGACTGAACGAGCTCGAGCGACTCGCCACCAGGCCGGCCGGGTCGCCGCCCGAGCCCGTCGCGCCGCCCCCGCGGGAGCCGTCCAGGAGCGCCCCGGACCACTCGCTCATCACCGAGCCCGACCTGTCCAGCGATGCGGCCGCAACGGCGGAGCCGCCGGCCGCGCCCACGACACCGCTCCGGCTGGTCGAGGACGAGGCCCCGGCGATCACGGCCGAGAGCGGCATCCAGCCCATCGGGGCTCCCAGGATCGTTCCGAAGACACCCATGCCGTCGCGGCCGGCGGCGCCACGTGCCACCGCACCTGCCGACGAACTGGCCTTCCTCAAGTCCGTGACCGGCGATGCGCCCCAGCGGAAGGTGGTCCCGGTGAGGAAGCCCGGCGAGAGCGCTCCGGCGGTCGTCGAGACCCCGGCTGCCCCCTCGTCCCCTGACGTCGGGGAGGCCACCGCGCGAAGCACGCAGCAGAAGACCCTCAAGTGCGGCGAATGCGGCACCCTGAATCGACCCACGGAGTGGTACTGCGAGCGTTGCGGGGCGGAACTGGCGGCGCTCTAGCCGGGGCTGTTCGGACACGAAACAGCGAGGGGCTCCGCATCGATGCGGAGCCCCTCGGTACATCCCGGTCGGGCGTGCTACTTCGCGGACTTCGCCTTGGAGAGCACGAGCTTGGTCAGCCGGCTCTTGGTGCGGTTGGCGGTGTTGCGATGCACCAGGTTCTTGCGGCCGGCCCGGTCGATGATGCTGACGGCGGCGGCGTAGGCGTTCGCGGCTTCCTCGGCCGTCCCGGCCGTGCGCACCTTCTTGATGGCCGTCCGGAGCTGGCTGCGCTGCTGGGTGTTGCGCTCGTTCCGGGCCTTGGTCTGGCGCTGGGCCTTCTTGGCGGACTTGGTACGCGGCACGCTGATCCTCGGGGGTCGTGAAATTCGCTACAGTACTGGAATCAAGAGCCTCGATATATAAGGGCGGCGTGGTGCAAGGTCAAGCGGCGCCGCGTCTTTACATGGATGTGAGCCCCGGCGACATTTCGCCGCTTTGGCCGACTCATCTCTGCCGGGATCCTGCTCTGGAAGCTGCACTCGCCGAATTCATCATCGCGTTTCCGGCCCTGATCTTCTCGCTGGTCGCGCACGAGTATGCCCATGCCGTCGCGGCGTGGCGGCAAGGGGACGATACGGCCTACATGCTGGGCCGGATCACGCTGAACCCGTTGCCGCACCTCGATCCCATGATGAGCGTGCTCGTGCCCGCCCTGACGCTGCTGGGATCGGGCGGGACGTTCGTGTTCGGCGGCGCCAAGCCCGTGCCCGTCACGCCCCGGAAATACCGCAACTACCGCCGGGGGGACATCATCGTCTCGCTCGCCGGCGTGACCGTGAATTTCGTGCTGAGCTTCGCGTTCGCCGCCCTGTTCGTGGCCATCGGGCTGCTGGGCCGCTCGATGCCGGAGACGGCCGGCGTGCTCGACGCGGCGCAGCGCATGGCGATGTGGGGCGTGTGGCTCAACCTGCTGCTCTGCTTCTTCAACCTGATTCCGATCCCGCCGCTCGACGGGTCGCACGTGCTGTATCACTTTCTCCCGCCGGCATTGGGACAGCGCTACCGCGAGCTGCATCGCTTCGGGTTCCTGATCATCATGCTCGTGGTGTGGCTGCTGCCGGGCATGCTGATGTGGCTGCTGACGCCGGCGCGTTTCGTCTTCGTGAACCTCCAGCACGTCATCGTTCCCTTCGCCCTGGGCGACGGTTGGAGGATCTTCGGCCGATGACCGCCGCCGACGTGCAGGTGGCGACTTCCGGACCGGACACGACCGCGGCGCTGGGTGGCACGCCCGGTTTCGTGGTGCAGCTGGAGCAGTTCTCGGGGCCGCTCGATCTCCTGCTGCACCTGCTGCGCGAACAGCGCATCGACATCGCCGACATCCCGATCGCGCGCATCGCCGACCAGTTCCTGCACTCCATCGGCCAGCTGGGGCTCAACCAGGCGGCCGACTACCTCGACATGGCGAGTCGTCTGGTGCGACTCAAGGCGCAGCTGCTGCTGCCGCGCCGCGGCGACGAGGAGGGCTGGGAGGATCCGCGTGCGGAACTGGTGCGCCGGCTCCTCGAGTATCAGCAGATCAAGGAGATCGCCCTTTGGCTGGGCAAGCAGGCGGAGCGGCGGTCCCTGCAGTACGACCGCGGCTATCTGCCGCCGCCGCCCGAGCTTCCGCCGCCGCCGCTCACGCTCGACCTCAACGATCTGATGGTGGCGGTGGAGCGCGTGCTCGCCGGCATCCTCACGCCGGTGCTGCATCGCGTCGTGGCGCGCCCGCTCGACGTCGAGGGCGCCACGCTTCGCATCGAGGTGCTGCTGCAGGAGCGGAGCGAGATCGACTTCCGCGACGCCGTGGGACCGAACCCCACCATCGTCGACCTGCTCTCGACGCTGCTCGCCCTGCTCGAGCTGGCCAAGCGCGGCCTGCTCCGCGTGGCACAGGACAAACCCTTCGCGCCCATGGTGATCCGACGTGACGCCCCTGGCCCAACTGATTGAGGCCGCACTCTTCTCCGCCAGCCGGCCGCTGACGGTGGAGGAGCTGACCACGCTCGATGCCGATGCGGGGCACGCCGACGTGCGCACCGCGCTCGAGCTCCTGAAGGAGCACTACGACTTCGCGCCGCACGGCGTCGAGCTCGTCGAGCTCGCGGGCGGCTACCAGATCCTGACGCGACCGGCGTTCGCGCAGGCGATCGAGCGCGCCAACTTCACCGCGCGCGCACCGCGCCTGACGGCCGCGTCGCTCGAGACGCTCGCCATCATCGCCTACCGCCAGCCGGTGGGGCGCGCCGAGATCGAGGAGATCCGCGGCGTCTCGGCCGGCGGCGTGCTGCGCGCGCTGCAGGAGCGCAATCTCATCGAGGTGGTGGGCCGCGGCGAGGCGCTCGGCCGGCCGCTGCTGTACGGCACGTCGCCGTCGTTCCTCGAGCTGCTCGGCATGAACGACCTCGCGGACCTGCCGCGCGCGGACGAACTCACCATTGCACTCCGCCCGCACCCGGCGGCGTCCACCGGACCCGACGATGCCACGGCGTACGTCCCAGCGGAATCCTGAGCGCAAGGGCCCACCGGGCCCGCCGAAGACCGGGATGCGCCTGCAGCGCGCCCTGGCGCGCGCCGGCATCGCCTCACGCCGCGCCGCCGAGGAGCTGATCCGCGAGGGCAAGGTGCGTGTGGACGGGAAGCCCGCCACGCTCGGCATGTCGGTGGACCCAGCGAAGCAGAAGATCACGGTGGCCGGCCGCTCGGTGAAGCTCAAGGCGCGCCGCTGGCTCGTCTTCCACAAGCCGATGGGCGTCGTCACCACCGCGGCGGACGAGGAAGGGCGCCGCACGGTGTTCGACTTCATCCCCGACCACGCGGGGCTGACCTACGTGGGCCGGCTCGACGTCATGACGACGGGGCTGCTCCTGCTGACCACCGATGGCGACGCGGTGCACCGGCTCACGCACCCGAAGTACCACGTGCCGCGCCGCTACACGGCGCTGGTGCATGGCCGCCCGACGGCCGAGGTGGAAGCTGCCCTGAACAAGCCCATCAGCATCGACGGCCGCGTGGTGAAGGCCGAGCAGGTGAAGGTGCGGCCGGGCAAGGACGGGCGCAGCATCGTGGACGTGACGGTGGGCGAGGGACGCAACCGCATCGTGCGCCGCTGGTGCGAGGAGGTCGGGCTCAAGGTGGAACGGCTCGCCCGCCTCGGGTACGGCCCGGTGCGACTCGGCGACCTGCCGGTGGGGACATACCGTCCGCTGACGCCGGCGGAGGAGAGCGCGCTCTACAAGGCCATCCGGCTCGATCCGGATGGCGACTGAAACCGAATCGCTTCGCGTGCCGTCGAGACCACAGGGAACTCAATGACCGCTCCGTCCGCAGCCGCCGCTCGCCGTTCCGAAGCCTCCGCCGCCGACAGCGCCCGCTTGCGCGCGGTGCTCGACCAGGTGTCGAAGCGCATCGTGGGCCAGGACGCGATGATCGAGCGCCTGATCATCGGCATGCTCACCGGCGGACACATCCTGCTCGAGGGCGTGCCGGGCCTCGCCAAGACGCTCGCCGTGCGCACGCTGGCGCAGATCATCCACGCGAGCTTCTCGCGCATCCAGTTCACGCCCGACCTGCTGCCGGCGGACGTGATCGGCACGATGGTCTTCGATCCGAAGGCGCAGGAGTTCTACGTCAAGCAGGGCCCGCTGTTCGCCCAGATCATCCTGGCCGACGAGATCAACCGGGCCCCGGCGAAGGTGCAGGCCGCGCTGCTCGAGGCGATGCAGGAACGCCAGGTCACCATCGGCGGCACCACGTTCCCGCTCGAGGAGCCCTTCCTCGTGCTCGCCACGCAGAATCCGATCGAGAACGAGGGCACGTACCCGCTGCCGGAAGCGCAGCTCGACCGCTTCATGCTCAAGGTGCACGTGGGCTATCCCACGCGTGAGGACGAGCGCGAGGTGCTGTTGCGCCTGGGCGCCGGTCAGGACATCCCGGTCGAGAAGGTGCTCGAGCCCAAGGAGCTCCTGGGCTTCCGCAGCACCATCGCGGGACTGTACCTCGACCAGAAGGTGGTCGACTACATCGTCGACCTCGTGCGCGCCACGCGCGAGCCGGCCACGGTGGGCCTCGCCGATCTCAAGCCGCTCATCGACTTCGGCGCCTCGCCGCGCGCCACGCTGGCGCTCGCGTCGGCCGCCCGTGCGCACGCCTTCCTCCGCGGCCGCGCCTACGTGATCCCGGAGGACGTGCGGGCCCTCGCGCCCGACGTGCTGCGCCACCGCATCGTGCTCACGTTCGAGGCCGAGGCCGAGAACGTGACGTCGGACGACGTGGTGACGCGGGTGCTGGGGGCCGTGAAGGTGCCGTGATCTCGCCCGACATCCTCAAGCAGGTGAAGGCCATCGAGCTGCGCACGCGCGGGCTGGTGACGGCGCTCTTCACCGGCGAGTACCGTTCCGTGTTCCGCGGGCAGGGGATGGAGTTCGCCGAGGTGCGCGCCTACGAGCCCGGAGACGACTTCCGCGCCATCGACTGGAACGTCTCGGCCCGCCTCGCCAGCCCGTTCGTCAAGACCTACACCGAGGAACGCGAGCTCACCCTCCTGCTCGTGGTGGACCAGTCGGGGTCGACCCGCGTCGGCGACCCGGTGAGCAAATCGGGCCTCGCCACCGAAGTGGCGGCGGTGCTGGCACTCGCGGCGGCCTATCAGAACGACCGCGTGGGCGCGCTCGTCTTCACCGACCAGGTGGAGCACGTGGTGCCGCCGCGGAAGGGCCGCCGGCATGCGCTCCGCGTCATCCGCGACCTCGTGGCATTCGCGCCTCAGAGCCGGGGCACCAACCTGGGCGCCAGCCTCACCTATGCCGCCCGCCTGCTGCGCCACAAGAGCATCGTCGTCATCCTCTCCGATTTCGTCGCGAGCGACTGGGAGCGGCCGCTCCGGAGCCTCGCGTCCCGCCACGACGTGGTCGCGGTGACGGTGGACGAGCCGCGCGAGCAGCAACTGCCGCCGGTGGGCTGGGTGCTGCTGCAGGACGCCGAATCCGGGCGCGAGGTGTTCGTCGATGCGGGCTCGGCGACGGTGCGTGAGGCGGTCGCGCGAAAGGCGGCAGTGCGGAAGGCGGAGCGCGCTCGCGTGCTGCTCTCGTCCGGCGTCGACCATCTGGCCCTCACGGCGGGGCAGGACTACGCGCCCGTGCTGCACCGCGCGTTTGCCGCCCGCGCCAGGCGGATGCGTCGATGACGGTCGCGGCGCTCGTGGGCCTGCTCGTCACGCTGCAGCAGTC
The DNA here is from genome assembly GCA_045803465.1 of Gemmatimonadales bacterium. GTDB lineage: Bacteria > Gemmatimonadota > Gemmatimonadetes > Gemmatimonadales > GWC2-71-9 > JAGGAG01. The sequence goes on from JBJMOZ010000059.1 coordinate 5,967, forward strand.
GCCGCAGGGGCCGACGGTGGGCGACACGATCTGGCTGTCGCGACGGATCGGCGTGCCGCCGGGCGCCGTGGTTCGGCCACAGCCGTGGAACCCCACGGGCGACGTGGAGGCACTCGGACCCGCGCGGCTCGAGCGCCGGGGCGACTCGGTCGAGGTGGCCTATCCCGCCGTGGCATGGCGACCCGGCGTGCACGAGGTGACGGTGCCCGGTCCGCTCCTGCTGCTTGAAGGTGGCGGGGTGGATTCCGCACCGGCGTACCGCGTCTCGCTTGACGTGGCGAGCGTGCTGCCCAAGGTGCAGGGCGATTCCGCCGCCATCCCGGTGCAACCCGCGGTGACGACGGTGCGACGTCCCGACCAGAGCCCGCGACCGGTGATGCTCTTCCTGCTCGGAGCCTCGGCGCTGCTCGCGCCGCTGCACTGGTGGTGGCGCCGGCGCGGCGTCGCACCCGGGCGCGAGAGGACAAGGCAGGTGCCGCGTCCCCCGCTCGCGCGCTGGGCCGAGGCGGGCGAGGGGCGCGCGGCGCTGGCGGTGGCGGCCACGGAGCTGCGCGCAGTGATCGCTCGCGGCGTCCCAGATGCGACGCCGGCCCTCGAGACGGAAGAGTGCATCGCCGTGGTGCGGCCACAGCGTCCCCGTTGGCCCATCGACGAGCTCGCCGATGTGCTGCGGTCGCTCGACGCCGCCCGCTTCCGGCCTGGGACACTCGATGCCGCCACGTTGTTGGCCGGCACGGAGCGCATGACACAGCGGATCGAGGCGGCGTTGCCATGATCCACTTCACCCGGCCGATCGTGCTCCTGCTGTTGCTGGCGCTGCCGCTGTGGTGGTGGTTGCGTCGTCGCCGGCGCGAGCCCATTCCGTACGGTGACGTGTCGCTCGCGGCCGAGCTGCCGGGGGCGGCCTGGCGCCACCGGTTGCCACCGATCCTGCGCGGGCTCGCGCTCGCGGCGTGGATCATCGCAGCGTCGGGTCCGGAGTCCGGGGGCAGCACGGTGGAGCAGAAGCGCGAGGGGATCGCGATCGTGATCGCGATCGACATCTCGAGCAGCATGCTCGCCGAGGATTTCGCGCCCTCCAACCGGCTCGAGGTGGCGAAGCGGCAGGCCATTTCCTTCGTGCGCGGACGCGAGGCGGACCGCATCGGACTGGTGGCGTTCGCGGGCGAGGCGCTCACGCAGGTGCCGATCACCCTCGACTACGACGTGGTGCAGCAGTCCATCGAGGGTCTGCGCATCGGCAGTCTCGAGGATGGCACCGCCATCGGCAGCGGGCTGGCCACCTCGGTGAACCGGCTGCGTCGCGCCGAGGGCAAGTCGCGCGTGGTGCTGCTGCTCACCGACGGCGAGAACAATCGTGGGCGCATCGACCCACGCACCGCCGCGGCCACGGCGGCGGCGTTCGGCGTGCGGGTCTACACCATCGGCGTCGGTACCGAGGGCGAGGCGCCGATCCCGACGGGACGAGGGATGGGCGGGTTCCGGTACGAGGTGCTGCCGGTGAAGATCGACGAGGTCTTGCTGAACGAGATCGCCGGCAAGACCGGTGGTCGCTACTTCCGCGCCACGGACGCCGACGCGCTCAACCGCGTCTTCCGGCAGATCGACGAGCTGGAGAAGACGCCCGTGACCATCACCCGGTACGCGCGCCACGACGAGCTCACGCGGCCATTCGTCGTGGCTGGCCTGCTGGCCCTGGTGGCCGAGTTGGCGCTCAGCGCGACGGTGCTGCGGCGAATTCCGTGATCTTCGAGCATCCGTTCCTGCTCGGCCTCGTGCCGGTGTTCCTGCTGCTGGTAGGCGGGCTCGCGTGGCTCGCGCGACGGCGGCGCATCGCGGGCGCTCAATTGTGGTCGCCTGCACTGGGTGCGCTCGCCCGTGGGCGCCGGCGCTGGACGCCCGCGGTGCTCGCGCTCTGCGGACTCGCGGCGGGCATCGCGATCGCGGGACCACGCGGTGGTCAGCGCACCGTGCAGACCGAGTCGCGCGCGCTCGATCTCGTCATCGCAGTGGACGTGAGCCGCTCCATGCTTGCCGAGGACGTGGCGCCCAGTCGGCTGCAGCGCTCGGCGCGCGAAGCGAGTCGCCTCGTCGAGGATCTCGTCGGCGACCGACTCGGACTGATCGCCTTCGCGGGCAGGAGTTACATCCTCGCGCCGCTCACGGTGGATGGCGGCGCGCTCCGCATGTTCCTCGACGCCCTCGATCCCGACATCGCGTCCGAGGGCGGGACGAGCCTCGCGGCGGTGCTCCGGCAAGGGGCGGGGCTCCTGGCCGCCGGGCAGGAAGGCTCGGATCGGGTGCTGGTGGTATTCACCGATGGCGAGGCGCACGATTCGCTCGACGAGGCGGTGAGCGCCGCGAAGCAGCTGGGCGAGAACGGCGTGCGCCTGATCCTCGTGGGCGAGGGCGGTGCGGCGCCCACGAGGATCCCGATCCGCGACCAGGCCGGCACGCTCATCGAGTACAAGCTCGACGAGGGCGGGCAAGTGGTGCGCACGCAGCGGCGCGACGACGTCATTCGCGCCGTGGCCGACGCGGCCGGAGGCAGCGTGGTCAGTTCCGAGCTGCCCGACCAGGCGGGAGCGGTGCAGGAGCTCGTGCGCACGCTGCGGCGGCGCGCCACCGCCGAGAGCCGTACGGCCGATCTCGCGCCGCTGGCGTGGATCCCGGCGCTCGTCGCCGCGCTGTTCCTCCTCGGCGACACGCTTCGGCGCGGCGGGGGGACGCTCGTCGCGCTGCTTCTCCTGCTGCTCCCGTCGGTGGCGTGGGGCCAGCGTCCCTCGTCGGCGGATCGCGCGCTTGCCTCAGGCGATGCCGTGACCGCGGCGCGCCGTTATCTCGAACGGGCGAAGGGGCCCGCGCGAGACACGGCGCTCTACAACGCCGGTACTGCGGCGCTGGCGGCCGGCGATCTGGACGCCGCTCGCAAGACGCTCGGTGAGGCCGCGAAGAGCGTGGACCCCATGCTGCGCTACCGGGCTCTCTACAACCTCGGCACCGCAACGCTCCTCGCGGGCCGGCGCGACACCGCCAAGCGCCAGGAGCTGATGGAGCAGGCCGCCACCCACCTGCGCGAGGCGCTCCTGCTGCAACCCGCTTCCGAGCGGGCGAAGTGGAACCTCGAGCTCGCCGAGCGACAGAAGCCGCCACCTTCGAGCGGCGGCGGGAAGTCGCCCCCGCAGCAGCAGAAGCAGGCACCGCAGCCGCCCTCGAACGACCTGAGCAAGAACCAGGCGGAGCAGATTCTCGGCTCGATGGAGCGCGAGGAGCTCGAGACCCAGGTGCAGCGGCAGCGCCGGCTGCAGACCGTCCGACGGCCGGGCAAGGACTGGTGATGCTGAGCCTGCTCGTGCTGCTGCAGCTGCAGGCACCGACGCTCACGGCGACGGTGAGCCGCGATCGCATCGGCGTGAATGACGAGATCGAGTTCGTCGTCACCGCCACCGGTTCGCCGGGCGAGGCGATCCGCATCAGCCTGCCGCCACTCACCGGATTCAACGTCATCGAACGGGCAGAACGGGCGGACGTCCTGCCCGGACTGCGCTCGGTCGTGCTCACGCTGCGGCTCAAGGCGACGCGCGCGGGCAGCTATGGTCTCGGGCCGATCCGCGCGATCCAGGGGCAGCTCGAGGCCAGCATCGACGGTCCCGACGTGGACGTGCAGGAGAATGCGGCCGCCGGCATGCTGGCCCTCAACCCGCGCCTGCGCGACCTCGTGGCGCGCGCCCCGCCGCCGCGACGCAGTGGGCAGGTGGGCCTGACCGTGCTCCTGTCGCAGGATTCCGTGCTCGTGGGACAGCAGATCGACGTGCTCACGGCGGCGTGGTTCCCGCGCGACCTGCGCGCGCAGCTGCGCCGGCAGCCCGTGCTGCAGCCGCCGGTCATCGACGGCGTCTGGTCGTTCCCGCAGACGGCGCCGCCGGGCATCGCCGCCACCAAGCGCGTCGGCGGTACGTGGTACGACCTGTTCGTGGCGCACCAGATCGTCTTTCCGCTCGCACCGGGTGCCATCACCGTGCCGAAGGCGGTGCTGCGATACTCGGTTCCGGTGGCGATGCAGTTCTTCAGCCAGGAGGAACGCTTCACCGTCACGAGCGAACCGCTCCAGGTCGCGGTGCAGGCGCTTCCGATGAGCTCGGCACCACCGGGCTTCGCCGGCGCCGTGGGCCGCGACATCAGGCTCGAACGATCGGTGAACCCGATGCGCGCACGCGCTGCCGAGGCCGTCACCGTCGACATCGCCGTGCGCGGCGAGGGCAACGTCGCGCTGTGGCCCTCGCCGACGCTTCACTGGGCCGCAGGACTGCGCAACTACGCCGAAGGCAGCAGTGATTCTTCGGGTGCGGTGGCCGGCCGGCTCACGGGCGCGAAGCGCTTCCGGTACGTCGTGGTGCCGTCCGAGGCCGGCGTGGTCACGATCCCGGCCGTGCAGTACCCGTACTACGACCTGGCGCGCCGAGGATTCGCCGTCGCGACGCTGCCCGCAATGGTGCTGCCGGTGGCAGAGGCACGCGAGGCGAGCACGGCGCGCGCGGTGCCGCCTCCGCTCCTGAGCGCGCGCGGCGAGCCCCTGATGGTGCGCGTTGCGCGCGGCGTGCCGACCTGGCTGGCCGCGCTCATCGCGATCCTGCCGCCGCTCGTGGTGCTCGTGCTGCGGGTTCAGCGCCGCGTGCGCTGGCGGCGGCGTGAACGGCGCCCTGTGATCTCCGATCCCGAAGCAGAGCTCGAGCGCGTGCTGGTGAGCCTCGTGCCCTGGGACGAGGCGATGTCGCCCGAGCGGCTGGCTTCCGCGCTGCGAGCGGCCGGACTCGACGACGCCAGTGCCAGGGATGTCGCCTCGCTACGCGAGCGGATGCTGCGACATCGTTTCGGGCCCCGCGGCGCCGCGGGACCGGCGCCCGACAGGGCCGCCGTCGAAACGGCGCTGCGTCGGCTCTCGGGCGTGCTCGGCGGTCGGGCGACGCGTGTCGCGCTGAGCTTGCTGCTGCTCGTGGTGCGCAGTGCGGCCGGACAGACGGGGAAGCCTGCCGAGGCGCTCTACGCGGACGGCTCACTCGTGGCCGCCGAGCATGCGTTCGCCGGCCGCACCGCGAAGGCGCCCGGCGATCCCGCGCACTGGTACAACCTCGGCGCGACACGTTACCGGCTCGGCAGGGACGGACCCGCCACGGCTGCATGGCTCACGGCACTGCGGCTCGATCCGCGCAACGTGACGGTGCGTCGCGCCCTCGACCTCACGCCATCGCCGGATGACGCCAGCGCGCGCCGTCGCTACGTGCCGCCCGTCCGCGCGACGGAGCTCTTCGTGCTCGCGCTCGTGGCCTGGTGGGCCGGCTGGGCGCTCTTCCTGCAGCGCCGCCGACGCCGCTACGCGGCATGGCTCCTGACGCTCGCGAGCGTGCTCGGCATCGGTGGCTTCGTGCTGCGATCGTGGAACGCGCGATTCCTGGTGCTCGCCTCGCGCGACACGCCACTGCGCGTCGCTCCGCACGGCAAAGCGGCTTCGCTCGCGCCGCTGGCCGCCGGCACCGTGGTCGTCGGGCAGCGCGCGACGCCCGGCTGGGTGCTCGTGCAGGGGCCCGCGGGGGCGCTGGGCTGGGTGGAACGTGACGCGCTCGCAGCGGTCGGCGAGTAGATTGGCCGCGTGACGATGCCCGTGACGCCCCACGCTCCGGCCACTCGCCGGGTCCAGCTGCTGCCGGATGCCGTTGCCGACCAGATCGCGGCCGGCGAGGTGGTGGAGCGTCCCGCGTCCGTGGTGAAGGAGCTGGCGGAGAACAGCCTCGATGCCGGCGCGCGCCATGTGCGAGTGGAGATCGAGAACGGCGGCAAGACCAGCATCAGCGTGGGCGACGACGGCTCGGGCATGTCGCGCGACGATGCGGTGCTCGCCCTCGATCGCCACGCCACCAGCAAGCTCAACGTGCTCGCCGACCTCGTCGGCATCACTACCTTCGGCTTCCGGGGTGAGGCGTTGCCGGCCATCGCGTCGGTGTCGCGCTTCATGCTGCAGACGGCCGACGACGCGGGCGAGGGCAGCGAGATCAGCGTCACCGGCGGGCGGGTCGAGCGAGTGGCGCCGTGCGCCCGCCAGCGCGGCACCACGGTGCACGTGCGCGGGCTCTTCTTCAACGTGCCGGCACGGCGGAAGTTTCTGCGCTCGGCCTCGAGCGAGACACGCGCGTGCCACGATGCCATGGTCACGCTGGCGCTCGCGCATCCCGAGGCAGGGTTCGAGTTCCACGCGGACCAGGTGTGTCGCTTCCAGGTGCCCGCCGGGCAGTCGCTCGCCGAGCGCCTGCGGGCGCTGTGGGGCCGCGAGGTGTCCGACACCCTGCTGCCCCTGGCATTCGCGGCCGGGGCCTTCCACGTCAGCGGGTTCGTGCAGCGTCCCGCCGATGCGCGGCCCACCGGGCGACGCACGCAGCTCTTCGTGAACGGACGACCGTTCCGGGATGCGTTTCTCGTGCGCGCGGCCGAGGCGGGCTACCGCTCCGCGATCGCGCCCGGCGACCGGCCCTCTATGCTGCTGCTGCTCGAGGTGCAGCCCGGCGAGGTCGACGTGAACGTGCACCCCGCCAAGCTGGAAGTGCGCTTCCGCAACCGCATCGGTCTCGAGCGCACGGTCGAGGACGCAGTGCGCCACGTGCTTGGCGACCTCGTGGCGTCGGCGACGCTCGGCGTCGGGCCAGCGCCGGAGTTTCCGCGCCCGGCGTCCGAAGCCGCGCCCGACGCGATCGACCTCTTCGCGCCGGTCGGGGACGGCGCCGAGCCAGCCCCTGGAGCCGCCGCGGATCCGCTGGCAGGCGTTCCGCTCATGCAGGTGTTCGACACCTACATCGTCTATCCGGCCGAGCAGGGCGTGGTCATCGTGGACCAGCACTCGGCGCACGAGCGCGTGCTCTTCGAGGCGGCGATGCGCGAGCTGTCGGGGCAGGGTGCGGCCGCGCAGCGGCTGCTCCTGCCCGAAACGCTCCAGCTGACCGATGAGGAGTTCGATGCCGTCGATGCGCACGGCGAACAGCTGAGCCGGGTCGGGTTCGAGGTCGAGCCGTTCGGTGGTCGGTCGGTGGTGCTGCACGCGGTGCCCTCACCGCGCGCAGGCTTCGATGCGCTCGCCTGCTTCCGCGAGCTCGTGGCCGATCTCGCACGTGGCCGGTTCGGCGGTTGGGCCAACCGCCTCGAGCGGTTCGCGGCGACCTACGCCTGCCGCGCTGCGGTGAAGGCCGGCGACCATCTCTCGGAGCGTGAGATGCGCGAGCTGCTGGCGCGCCTGTTCACCTGCGAGCTCCCGCCGCACGACGTGCATGGACGGTCCACCATCGTCCAGCTGCCGCTCGAGGAACTGGAGCGCCGGTTTGGTCGCCGCTAGGACGCCGGTCATCGTCGGGCCCACGGCGGTGGGCAAGACGGCCGTCGCGCTGGCGCTCGCTGCGCACTGGCCGCTCGAGGTCGTGTCTGCCGATTCGCGGCAGGTGTACCGCGGTCTCGACATCGGCACGGCGAAGCCGACCCGCAAGGAGCGGATGGCGGTGCCGCACCACGGCCTTGACCTGGTGGCGCCGGGCGAGCGGTACAGCGCCGGTCGCTTCGCCCGCAATGCCGAGAGCTGGGTGAGCGACATCCTCGCGCGGGGGCGCATGCCCGTCGTGGTGGGCGGCACGGGCCTCTACGTTCGGGCCCTGAGCGAGGGGCTCTTCGTCGAGCCCGCGCTCGACGGCTGGCGTCGGCATGCGCTCGAGCGCTGGACGGCCGACCTGCCGGCGCACGAACTGGTGCGCTGGGCCGCGCGACTCGATCCCGGTTACAAGGGTGGCGGGCGACAGCGCGCAGCGCGCGCCGTGGAGCTCGCGATCCTGACCGGGCATCCGCTCTCGCACTGGCAGCGCATTGCGCGGCAGCAGGCCGCGGTGCAACCGTGGTACGTGCGGCTCACCGTGCCGCGCCAGGTGCTGCACCAGCGGATCCGGCGACGCGCGCTGCAGATGGTGCAGCAGGGCATCATCGAGGAAGTCGCGGCGGCGTTGGCCGACGGCGCCGACGCCGGATCCCCGGGCCTCGACGGGGTGGGGCTGAAGGAGGCGACTGCCTACCTGCTGCGAGGTGGCGACCGCGAGCAGGTGGCGGAAGCGATCACGATCAGCTCCCGCCAGTACGCGAAGCGCCAGGAGACGTGGTTCCGGCACCAGCTGCCGGCCGATACCATCGTGCTCGATGCCACCCGTCCGCCCGATGAGCTCGCCGCGGACATCGCCGCCCGGTGGCGACACCACAGCGACCAGAAAGCAGCCCCCGTCCCGTGAAGATCGGCATCACGCTGTACCCGACCTACGGCGGCTCCGGTGCCCTCGCCACCGAGCTTGGCCTCGAGCTGGCCCGGCGCGGGCACGAAGTGCACTTCATCTCGTACGCCTCGCCATTCCGGCTCCAGGGGTATGTCGAGCGCGTGTACTTCCACGAGGTGGAGACGCGCATCGGGCGCTATCCGCTGTTCGAGTTCTATCCCTACACGCTCGCCCTCGCTTCGAAGCAGCACGAGGTGGCGCTGCGCGAGAAGCTCGACGTGCTGCACGTGCATTACGCCATCCCGCACGCCACCACGGCCTGGCTGGCGCGCGAGATGCTGGAGGCCGAAGGACACCGGCTCCGCGTCATCACCACGCTGCACGGCACCGACATCACGCTGGTGGGGCAGGAGGCGAGCTTCTACGCCATCACCAAGTTCTCCATCGAGCGCTCCGATGCCGTGACGGCCGTCTCCGACTATCTGCGCGACGAGACGTATCGCGCCTTCGGCTGCGTGGGGTGCGACGTCACGGTGATCCCCAACTTCGTGCGGCTCGACGAGTACCATCCCGACCCGACGAAGCTGTGGGAAGGCCTCGCCCCGGCCGGTCATCGGCGCATCATGCACATCTCGAACTTCCGCGAGGTGAAGCGCGTGCGCGACGTCGTGCGCGTCTTCGCCCGGATTCGCCGCGCCATGCCGGCCACCCTCGTCATGGTCGGCGATGGTCCGGATCGGCCCGAGGCGGAGAAGGAGGCCGAGGAACTTGGCGTGCAGCAGGACGTGCGCTTTCTCGGCCGTCTCGAGTCGGTGGCGACGCTGCTGCAGGGTTGCGAGGTGTTCCTGCTGCCGTCGACGTCGGAGAGCTTCGGCCTCGCGGCGCTCGAGGCGATGGCCTGCGGCTCGGTCGTCGTGGCCACCCGCACCGGCGGCCTCCCGGAGGTCATCGACGACGGCCGCACCGGCATTCTCGAGCCCGTCGGCTCGGTGGAGGCGATGGGCCGCCGCGCCGTCGACCTGCTGCGCGATCCGGAGAAGTTCGCCGCCATGCGCGAGGCCGGCGTGGCGCGCGCCCGCCAGTTCTCGGCGGCCAGCATCGTGCCGATGTATGAAAAGCTGTATCAGGAAGTCCTCACGTGGTGAGCGACCTCGTCGCCGCCGTCGTGCTGGGCCTCGTCGAGGGCATCACAGAGTTCATCCCGGTCTCGTCCACGGGTCACCTCATCGTCGCCACCGAGTGGCTGGGGCTGGGCGGCGAGCGCTGGAAGACGTTCGACGTCTTCATTCAGCTCGGGGCCATCCTCGCCGTCGTGTGGCACTATCGCGCGCTGTTCCTCGACGTGCTGCGGCACGCAATGCTGCCGGCCAACCGGCGGTTCGTGCTCAACCTGCTGATCGCGTTCCTGCCGGCGGCGGCGATCGGCTTCCTGGCGCGCGACTTCATCAAGGAGCGCCTCTTTTCGACCGGCGTGGTGGCGCTCGCGCTCATCGTCGGCGGCATCGCCATCCTGCTCATCGAGCGCTGGCAGCCGGTGACGCGCCACGAAGCGGTCGAGGGGCTGCCGCTCCGCACGGCGCTCGGTGTCGGCCTTGCACAGGTGCTGGCCCTCGTGCCCGGCGTTTCCCGTAGCGGTGCGACGATCCTCGGCGGCTACGCGCTCGGCATGTCGCGCCGCGCGGCGGCGGAGTTCTCGTTCTTCCTCGCCATCCCGGTGATGGTAGCCGCCTCGAGCTACGACCTGTACAAGAGCCGCGACGCGCTCGCGGCATCCGACGTGCCGATGTTCGCGGTGGGTTTCGTCGTGGCGTTCGTGAGCGCGCTGGTGGTGATCCGCGCATTCATCGGCTTCGTGTCGCGCAGCAGCTTCGCCGTGTTCGCATGGTACCGCATCGCGGCGGGCGTGCTGCTGCTCGTCTGGCTCCGCCGCGGCGCATGACCCATACGCTGGTGCGGTTCGACGAGCTCGTCTCCACGCAGGACGAGCTGCACCGGCTCGCGGCCGAGGGTGCCCACGAAGGCACGGCCGTGGTGGCTGCGCGTCAGTCGGGTGGGCGCGGCGCGCGAGGGCGGGCGTGGAGCTCGCCCGAGGGCGGGCTCTGGCTGAGCGTGCTTTGGCGCCCGCGTGCGGGCGATGACGCCCAGCTCTTGAGCCTTCGTGCGGGACTCGCGGTGGCGGACCTGCTCGCGGGGGTGAGCGGGCTGCCCATGGTGCAGCTCAAGTGGCCGAACGACATCATCGTCGGCGGACGAAAGGCCGGTGGGCTACTGTGCGAGGCGCGCTGGCACGGCGCGGAGCTGTCGTGGGTGGTGCTCGGGCTCGGGCTGAATGTGCGCAACGCACCGCCGGTCGACGTCCGCATGCCCGCCGCGAGCCTCGCCCAGTGGCGATCCGACCTCGATCCCGCCGCGCTGGCGATGCCAGTTGCCGAGTCCCTGGCGCGCATCGGCGGCCCAGCTGTGCTCACCTCCGAGGAGCTTGCGGCCTGGCGCTCGCGCGACTGGCTGCTGGACCAGCGGCTCGCCTCGCCGCTCGCGGGCATCGCACGCGGCATTACCGAGCGCGGCGAGCTGCGGGTCGACACGCCTCAGGGACCGCGAATCGTGGCCTCCGGCGACGCCACCGTGGTGGAGCTGGCCTGATGCGGCTTACCGCCCGCCGGGTCGGCCGCTAGGTTATCGACCGATGCTTCTCGCCCTCGACATCGGCAACACCGAGATCACGGCCGGCCTCTTCCACGGCGATACGCTCGTCGCGAGCTGGCGGCTGACCACCACGGCCGACCGCACGCCCGACGAATGGAGCGCGGCCCTTGGCGGCTTCCTGCTGCAGCGCGGACACTCGCCCAACGAGGTGCGCGCCGTCTGCTACGCGTCGGTGGTGCCGCCGGTCACCGGCAGCCTTGCCGAGGGCGTCGAGCGGGCCACCGGGATCAGGCCGGTCGCGATCGATGCCCGCACGCCGCTGCCGGTCGTCCTCGACGTCGAGGAGCCGGGGTCGGTCGGCGCCGATCGCGTGGTGAACGTGCTTGCGGCCGCGGAGCGCTATGCCACCGACGTCATCGTGGTGGACTTCGGCACGGCCACCACGTTCGACTGCATCACGGCCGACTGCCACTTCATCGGCGGCGCCATCATGCCGGGCCTGCGGACGTCCGCCGACCAGCTCACCCGGAAGGCGGCCAAGCTCACCGCCACCGAGCTGCGTGCGCCGCAATCGGCCATCGCCCGCAACACCGAGGACAACATTCGCGCCGGCGTCATGTTCGGCACGGTCGACGCCATCGACGGCATGGTGCGGCGCATCAAGGCCGAGTGGCCCAGCGGCCGGGTGCCGAAGGTGGTTGCCACGGGCGGCCTGGCGGTGCTGGTGGCTCCGCTCTCGACCACCATCGAGGCTGTCGACCGCGACCTGACGCTCTACGGCCTCCGCCTCGCTGCCCGTCACGTGGGGCTCTCCTGGTAGCGTCCAGGGTACCTTGGCCCGGGCGAGCCGGGGCCACTATCTTCCCGCCGATCCGTCCCCTGCCATCCGGAGACCGTACGCCATGAGTTCGGCCGTGAGCTACGACCGCGACGTCGACCTGACCGATGTCTCCCACATCGCGCGCAGCGCCATCAAGATCGGCCTCTTCACGGCGGTCACGGTGCTGCTGTTCTCGCTGGTGTCCCGCTTCACCGGCGGCGCCCTCGAAGCCATCCTCGGCACGCTGATCGTGGTGGTCGGCATCTTCATCGTGACCTTCCTGCCCGGCCTGTGGACCAACCCGCGCACCATCGAGGGCATCGCTGGTGCCGCGGGCATCGGTCTCGGCGGTGCGGTGGTCTACCTGCTCATCGACGTCGTCCTGCTGCAGAAGATCGGCACGTACTCCAACCGCTGGCGCGCCATCGGCGGCGGAAGCAACTGGTGGTACCACCCGGTATGGTGGATGGTCGGCGCGTACCTGCCGTGGATGGGGGCGTTCATCCTGTCGAACCAGGCGGCGCGCGGCGGCGCATCGGTAGGCAAGGCCGCTGGGCTGGTCGCCGTGCTCGCGCTCGTCTTCGGCGCCCTCGGCGTCGTCCTGCATGTACCGCACGCTGGCTGGACCCTCGGCACCTTCGCGGTGGCCGTCCTGCCCGCGCTTGCCACCGCCACGGCCATCTCCGGGCTGGGGTCGCGCCGGAGCTGACGTGAAGGTCCTCCGCGTCTTCGCGCGGATTCTCGGCTGGCTGCTGACGCCGCTCGTGGCGTTGGCAGCCTCCTTTCTTGGGGCCACCCTCTCCGCCACCCTGCTGGCCAATGACGAGGATCCGCGTCGCGCACTCATCCTGAGCTTCGCCGGCGCGGCGATATTCGCGGTGAGCGTCGCATGGCTCTGGCTGCGTCTGCTGCGGCACGCGCCTCACGTGCGCGAAGCGCTCTCGCTGGACGAGGAGGGCCTGCCCACGGGCGACATCTTCGAGCCGACGTCGACGCTGCCCGAGGAGACGCCGCCGGAGCAGGGAACCACGCCGTGACATGGCGCGTGACGGCCATGGCGTGTGCGATCGCGCTCACGGCGTGCAGCGAGACGAAGTCGGATGCGGCCCCGCCGTCGGTGCCGGCAGCGCCGACGGACTCGCTGGCACTCACGGCACCGGGTGGCATCGAGGTGTGGTACATCGGGGCGCGCACCGGCCGGGACAGCACCGGCGCCACCTGCATCGAGCGCGCGATGGAGATCCGCCGCGACGGCGCCGTCACGCGCATTCCGCTGCTCTACACCGGCGACGCACCCACGCTCGCCAACGACTCCACGCTGCGCGCGCACCTCTGGCTCAACTGCCGGCCCATGCGGCTCTACGAGGTGAACCTGCGCACGGGCCGCCCCATCCCGCAGTGAGCCGGTCCATCGCGCGTCGAGCGCTGCTGATGCTCGTGCTTGGAACGGTCGCCTGCGGACCGAGCCTGCCACCGGCCGCCCCCGCGCCGTCGCCGGAAGCGGGCCCGACGGTCGATGTGCCCGGCCGTCACAAGCCGAATGCCGCCTATCCGGAGTCTCCCGAGCGCACCCTCGGTCCCGGACTTCCCGCCGGCGAAGCCGAGGCACTCGGCCGAAACATCGTCGGCACGGCGCGCGAGGCGATGGGCCGACCATATCGGTTCGGCGGCCGCGGCGCCGACGGCGGCGGCTTCGACTGCTCCGGCCTCATCCAGTTCGCCTATGGAGAGCACGGCATCGCGCTGCCACGTGTCAGCGTGGACCAGGCGCGCTCCGGCGTGGGCATCCCGCGCGAGGTCGAGCAGTTGCTGCCCGGAGACCTGCTGACGTTCTCGAAGAAGCCGGGCAGCACGCAGGTGACGCACATCGGCATGTACGTGGGCGACGGCCGCTTCATCCACAGCTCGTCGTCGAAGGGCGTGCGCGAGAGCGCGCTCGACGAGAAGGATCCCGACGGCCGCTGGTGGCTGCGCCGCTGGGTCGGCGCCCGTCGCGTACTGGGGTACTGAGACCGCCGCATTCCTCCCTGACAGGCCAACCTCCGGATCGGCAGATGCGAGCGATGGCCTCGGGCGTCCCGGGGGTCGTCGCT
>JBJMOZ010000179.1:0-2673 GCA_045803465.1 Gemmatimonadales bacterium
CGACGCGCTACGCCGCGGTACCCTGCCTCGCCTACACCCACTTCCAGCCGGCACAGCTCACCACGGTGGGCAAGCGCGCCACGCTCTGGATGCAGGACTTCGCGCTCGACGTGGAGAATCTCTGCCACGCGCTCGAGTCGCTCCGCTTCCACGGCTGCAAGGGCACCACGGGCACGCAGGCGTCGTTCCTGGAGCTGTTCAATGGCGACCACGAGAAGGTGCGCGAGCTCGACCGACGCGTCGCCCGCAAGCTGGGTTTCGAGAGCACCTACGCGGTCTCGGGCCAAACGTATCCGCGCAAGGTCGATGCGTTCGTCGTCGATGCGCTGAGCGGGATCGCGCAATCGGCCGGCAAGATGGGCAACGACCTCCGCCTGCTGCAGCACGAGGGTGAGCTCCTCGAGCCGTTCGAGTCGGAGCAGATCGGCTCGAGCGCCATGGCCTACAAGCGGAACCCGATGCGCGCCGAACGCATCTGCAGCCTGGCGAGGTTCGTCATCTCGCTGCAGTCGAGCCCGGCCCATACGGCGGCGACGCAGTGGCTCGAGCGCACGCTCGACGACAGCGCGAACCGTCGGCTCGCGCTGCCCGAGGCGTTTCTCGCGGTGGATGCCATCCTCATCCTCGCCACCAACGTGGCGGCGGGCCTCGAGGTGCGCGAGGCGGTCGTCCGGCGGCATGTCGACGAGCAGATGCCCTTCATGGCCACGGAGCGCTGGCTCATGCTCGCGGTCGCAGCGGGCGGCGACCGTCAGGAGCTGCACGAGGTGATCCGGCGGCACAGCATGACGGTGGCCGAGGCCGTTTCCACCGGCGCACCGAACGACCTGCTCGACCGCCTTGGCGGCGACACGGCATTCGGGCAGGTGCCAAGCGATGCGCTCCGCGCCGAGCTTGAGCCGACGCTGTACACGGGTCGCTCGTCGGCGCAGGTACGGGAGTTCGTCTCGGAGTACCTGCACCCGCTGCTGCGCCGGGCGCGCCCCCTCGCCGCCGAGGCCAGCTCGGCGGAGGTGCGCGTATGACGGCGACACCGGTGCTGCGCGAGAGCGCGCTGCCGCTGCCCGTGTTGCGTCGCGGCAAGGTGCGCGAGGTCTATGAGCTCGGGCCTTCCGAGTTGCTCCTCGTCGCCAGCGACCGCGTGAGCGCATTCGACATCGTGATGCACGAGGCCGTGCCGCTCAAGGGTGCGGTGCTCACTCAGGTCTCGGCGTTCTGGTTCCGGAAGCTGGCCGAGGTGGCACCGTCGCACTTCATCACGGCGGATGCAACCGAGATCGTGACGCGGCACCCCCAACTGGCGCCGCATCGCGACGTGCTGCGCGGTCGGGCCACGCTGGTCAGGCGCACCTCGCCCGTGGCCTTCGAGTGCGTCGTGCGTGGCTACATCAGCGGCTCCGCCTGGCAGGAGTATGCCCGCCTGGGCACGCTCGCCGGCGAGGCCCTTCCGGCCGGTCTCGTCGAAAGCGATCGACTCGACCCGCCGCTCTTCTCGCCGGCCACCAAGGCGGAGTCGGGCCACGACGTCAACGTGACGTTCGAGGTGATGGCCCAGGCCCTCGGCCGCGCGCTCGCCGAGGAACTGCGGCGGCTGAGTTTCGCGATCTACACCGCGGGCCGCGACCATGCGGCCAGTCATGGCATCATCATAGCCGACACGAAGTTCGAGTTCGGCCACGCCGAGGACGGCACGCTGCTGCTCATCGATGAAGTCATGACGCCCGACTCGTCGCGCTTCTGGCCGGCCGACCGATATGCGCCGGGCCACGGCCAGCCGAGCTTCGACAAGCAGCCGCTGCGCGATTATCTCGCCGAACTGCGGCGTGCCGGGAATTGGAACGGCGAGGCCCCGCCCCCGCCATTGCCCGCCGATGTCGTAGCGGCCACGAGTGCGCGCTACCTCGAGGCCTACCGCCGGCTCACCGGCGCCCCGCTGGAGGTGGACCCATGATCCGCGTGGCCCCGGAGGGATGGCCGTTCATCGCGGTGGCCTGGCTCGTGGTGCTCGGCCTCGTGGCGTTGCGCCTGGGCACTCCCGGCGCGTCGTGGCCGCTGATCGCCCTGGCCGTGTGGCTGCCCGTGGCCGTCTGGGTCATCGCGTTCTTCCGCGATCCCGAGCGGCGGGGCGAGCGCGGCAACAGCGTGGTGATCGCGCCGGCCGACGGCAAGGTGGTCGACGTGCGCGAGGTGGACGAGCCCGCGTTCATCGGCGGCAAGGCGTTGCGCATCTGCATCTTCATGAACGTCTTCGACGTGCACGTGAACCGGTATCCCCTCGAGGGGACGGTGGCCTACCGCCACTACAATCCGGGCAAGTTCCTCAACGCGGCCGACGAGAAGTCGAGCCTCGAGAACGAGCAGAGCCTGGTGGGCCTCACCACGCCGCGCGGCAAGGTGCTCGTGCGCCAGATCGCGGGCCTCATCGCGCGGCGCATCGTCACCGACCACAACGTCGGCACGGCCGTGCACCAGGGCCAGCGTCTGGGCCTCATCCGGTTCGGCTCGCGGGTCGACCTCTACCTTCCGCTCGATGCCCGCGCGCTCGTGAAGGTGGGAGACCGCACCACGGCGGGCGCAACGGTGGTGGCGCGAAGGAACTGATGCCCAAGGGCCGGCGACTCCGGCGTGCCGACGTCCGGCGTGTCGTGGTGGTCATCCCCAGCGCCTTCACGC
>JBJMOZ010000192.1:0-3509 GCA_045803465.1 Gemmatimonadales bacterium
CTCTGGTTCGCGGAGGGCGACACGGCCGCCCGTCCCGTCGTGCCGACGCGCGAGGTGATGACCATCAACGGCCGCTCCTGGCCGCACACCGAACGGCTCGAGGTCGCGCTGGGGGATTCCGTCCGCTGGCGGTTCATCAACGCGACGAGCAGTTCGCACCCCATGCACCTCCACGGGGTCTATTTCGCCCTCGAGAGCCGCGGCGACTGGCGGCAGGATTCGGCGTTCGCACCCGAGCGACGGCCGCTGCAGGTGACGGAACTCATGCTGCCCGGTGCCACAATGGCGTTGCGCTGGGCGCCGCAGCGGCCGGGCAACTGGCTGATGCACTGCCACTTCGCCTTCCACGTCTCGCCGTTCACGTCGTTGTCGCGGGTACTCGCCGGCGACACGATCCATCACGGCGATCACGTCGCCGAGAAGGCCATGGCAGGCTTGGTGCTCGGCGTGCGCGTACCGGCGCCACCCGGCTGGGTCGATCCCGCCGACACGATGGTCCGGCGCGACATCCGCCTCCTGGTGCAGTCGCGGCCGGCTCGTTTCGGCACGGCCAAGGGCTACGGATTCATCGTGCAGGAGGGCGCCGAGCCGGCAGCCGATTCCATCCGCATTCCGGGTACGCCGCTCGTGCTCGAGCGAGGCCGGCCGGTACGCATCACGGTAGTGAACCGGCTCGACGAGCAGACCGCCGTGCACTGGCACGGCATCGAGCTGTCGAGCTATCCCGATGGCGTGCCCGGCTGGAGCGGAATGGGGCCACGCGTGATGCCCCCGATAGCGCCGGGCGACTCCTTCATGGCCGAGTTCACCCCGCCGCGGTCCGGGACGTTCATCTACCACACGCACGCGCACGAGCTGGAGCAGATGGCACAGGGGCTGGTGGGTGCGCTGCTCGTGGTGGAACCGGGGACGCGTCCCGACCCGGCACGCGAGGCGACGTTGCTCATGAGCGCCGACGGCCCCCCGTCGGAGCACGCGCGCGGCTGGGTGAACGGCAGCTGGACGCCGGCGCCGATCGTCGTGCCGGCGGGACGGCCGTTCCGCCTGCGTCTCATCAACATCCATCCCGACGTCCGGTTGCGGACCCGGCTCGTGCGCGACTCGACGCCGCTCACCTGGCGCCTGCTGGCGACCGACGGCGCGGACCTGCCGGCACTTCAGGCGACGGCACGCGCCGCCGACTGGTTGTCGGGGCCAGGGATGACGCAGGACGTGGAGATCCAGCTCGCGCGCGGCGATCGTGTTGCGGTGGAGGTGCGTGCGCCGTTCGTGGATGCGCCCTGGGCCCTGCGGGTACCAGTGGTGGCCCGATAGGCGACGGGGGTCGTCCGGGCCGGTTCCGGGCTATATTTTGCGCCTCCCAACGTTCGACACCGTCACGAGGTCCGCATGAGCACCGCCATCGCAACTTCGACGTTCCCCGGCGTGGATTTCTACAACACGGACTCGCTGCTGAGCGAGGAAGAGCGCGCCGTCCGCGACACGGTCCGCGCCTGGGTGGACGAGCACCTCATGCCGGTCATCGGCGACGCCTACATCAAGGGCGAGTTCCCGAAGCACCTGATCCCGGGCATGGCGGAGCTGGGCCTGTTCGGCGCCAACCTCCCGGAAGAGTATGGCTGCGCCGGGCTGAACAACGTGGCGTATGGCCTCATCATGCAGGAGCTCGAGCGCGGCGACAGCGGCATCCGTTCATTCGCCTCGGTGCAGGGCGGCCTGGTGATGTACCCCATCTACGCCTTCGGCTCGGACGAGCAGAAGAAGCACTGGCTGCCGCGCCTCGCGCAGGGCCAGGAGATCGGCTGCTTCGGCCTGACCGAGCCCGATTTCGGCTCGAATCCGGGTGGGATGATCACCACGGCGCGCGAGACGAAGGATGGCTGGGTGCTCAACGGCGCCAAGATGTGGATCACCAACGGCAGCCAGGCCACGGTGTCGATCATCTGGGCCAAGACGGGCGACATCGAGGACTCGAAGTCGATCCGCGGCTTCATCGTGCCGACGAGCACGAAGGGCTACACGGCGCGCGACCAGAAGGGGAAGCTCTCGCTGCGGGCCTCGGACACGAGCGAGATCGTGCTGGAGGACTGCCTCGTGCCGAAGGACGCGCTGCTGCCGAAGAGCGGAGGGCTCAAGAGTCCGCTCATGTGCCTGACCCAGGCGCGCTACGGCATCGCGTGGGGGGCCATCGGCGCCGCCATGGCCTGCTTCGTCGAGGCGGTGAGCTACGCGAAGAACCGCGTGATGTTCGGCCGGCCCATCGCGCAGACGCAGATCCAGCAGGTGCGCCTCGCCGACATGCTCACCGAGATCACCAAGGGCCAGCTCCTCGCGCTGCAGCTTGGCCGGCTCAAGGACGCCGGCACCTTCACGCCGTCGCAGGTGTCGCTGGCCAAGCGCAACAACGTGAACATGGCGTGCGATTGCGCGCGTGAGGCGCGGCGCCTGCTGGGCGGCAACGGCATCCTGGTCGAGTACCACTCCATGCGCCACATGGCGAACCTGGAGTCGGTCTACACCTACGAAGGCACGCACGACGTGCACGGGCTCATCCTGGGCCAGGAGATCACGGGACTGCCCGCCTACTAGCCGCCCTGCACCAACCGCATCCCGGGCCTCGGGCGGTGTGACGCCGAGGCCGCGGGGCCGTATAACTTGTCGACCTCATGCGCCCCATCATCCATCCCGCCCATACCGCGCCGGCCGCCGGAATCGGCCCCGAGCAGCTGTGCGCCCAGTGGTACGCGGCGCACGGCGCGGCGGTCTACAACTACCTGCGGTTCCAGCTCGCCTCGCCCGACGAGGCCGAAGACCTCACGGCCGAGGCCTTCCTGCGGGCGGTGCGCGCGGCCGAGCGCTTCGATCCCTCGAAAGCCTCGGCGCTGACCTGGCTGCTCACCATCGCGCGGCATGTGCTGATCGACCACGTGCGGAGCACGAAGGTGCGGCGGCACGTCGGGCTCGACGAATTGCGCGACCTGCCGACGGATGCCCCGTCTCCCGAAGAGCGGATGCTGCAGCGGGAGGCGATGGCGCGAGTCCTCGACGCGATGGCGACGATGAGTGCGGAGGATCGGGAGATCCTCAGCCTCCGCTTCGGAGGCGAGCTGGAGATTCCCGAGATCGCCGCGACGCTCGGCGTGCGTGCCGGGACGGTCCGGACCCGGCTGTGGCGGGCCTTGGAGCGGCTGCGGGAGCGGCTCACATGAGCGACGACGCCACGCCGGACGTCGGCGAGACCGAGCGGCTGCTTGCCGGGCTCCGGTTCGCGCCCCGGGCGTCGCTGGGACCGGAGATCGCGGGTCGGGTGCGTCGTGGCGAGGCCGCGAAGGGTGGCCGTGGTTCGCGACCTGTTTCCATCGCGCACTGGTTCACGGCAGCAGCCGCGCTGCTGCTGGTGCTGTCGGCGGCCCTCATGCTCCGGCGCATCAGCGTGCCACGCGTGCACGTCGATCGATGCTGCAGCAACCTCGATGGCGGAACCGAGGCCGACGACGGCTACGTGGTGC
>JBJMOZ010000201.1:0-6539 GCA_045803465.1 Gemmatimonadales bacterium
ACAGCCGAAGGTGTACATGCCCGGCTCGTCGAGCCGGATGCGTGCGCGGCCGCCGGTGTGCATCGGCAGGGCGAGGAGTACGCGGTCGCCGTCGCTGGGCAGGAGCGCGGCGTGCCGGAGGTGGTCCTCATTCTGGAACTCGATCTCGAGCGTGCCGGAACGCGGCATCACGATCACCGCGGGCTCCCAGATGAGCTGGTCTGGCGGCACGCGCACCACGACGCGCATGACGCCATCGTCACCCAGCTTCGCGTGGGCGAGCCCGCCGTGGGCGAACAGCCGTCCCACGATGTCCTCGTTCTGCCGGTCCACGCGCGGCAGTTCGTTGACGAGCTCGGCGACCGGTGGGGTGACCTGCTTGAGGACGCTGGGCCGGAGGAGCCCCGCGTAGCTGCAGGCCGCGAGCGCGAGGGGAAGGACGGTCGTGACGAGCGATCCAACGGGTTGAGCCATCCCACGCCTCCGCGCCGCAGCACGGCGTCGCTGGCGCGCTACCGCCGATCGTCGCTGCCGCTCTCCTCCGCTACCCGCGGCGAGGCGGGAAGGTTGCCGCGCGCGAACACACGATGCTGCACATCGTCCCAGCGCCAGTCGACGCCGCCCGGGCGCAGGTGCACGCCGCCCATCCATCGTTCCTGGGGCTGAACGCTCAGCCAATCGGCGTCTCCAGCCAGCACGCGGTGACCCATCGCAGTGAGCGCGAGCGCGGGATCGGACTCCATGTCATGCATCGAAGGCCAGGCACCGTCCACCCGGATCAGTGGCGCGGCGCCTTCGGCGAGCGCACGCAGCCGCGCGAACAGCATCGCGTCGCCCATCCACGGGTGCAACTCGTGATCCTGGACCTGCGCGAATACCGCGCGGGCCGTACGGGCACCGGCCGCGATCGCCTCGAGCCCCATCCGCTCGCTCAGCGCGAGGCCGGTGTCCATCGCGGGATACTCCGCCAGATAGCGATCGATGGCGTCAGCCAGGTACGGCAGTGCGGGGTCGGCGTGCCGCAGCGCTTCGAGGGCGGACGGGTCGGGCGCGGTCCATGCCTCCACGGCCCGCGCAGCCAGCGCGAATGTGGTCGGTGCCACCTCCGCCCGCTCCGGAAACAGCGCGCCGAGCGCCGGCGCGTCGAGCTGGCCCAGGCCGATGAAGCGTGCGACGTCCGGATGCGCATTCCGCTGCACCAGCGTGATGCGCACGCCGCGTTCGACGAGGGGCGCCAGTTCGGTGAGCAGGTAGGCGAGGATGGGCTGGTCGTAGAGATCGTGCTCGAACCAGAGCACCACTTCGTCCTCGTCGATCGCGCCGGCGAGCACCTCGTCGGCGCCGGCCAAGGTGTCGAGCGTGCTCGGGAAGTCGTGGGTGTAACCGTCGGCGAGGAACCGCGCACGCACCGGACGCGCGACGGCGCGCTCGACCGGCAGCCAGGGGCCCTCGCACAGAGGGTCCGCCCAGCTGAGCTTGAGGCCGGGCACGCCGGCCTCGTCGAGCTTGTGGAGGATGTCCTCGCCGCAGCGGATGTGGAGCATGCCGGAACCTAATCCGGCACTGGCGAGACTCAGTACGTGAAGGTGCCCACCTGCAGCATGGGTGTCGTGGCCCCGATGCCGGTGAAGCTGCCGCTGTATGTCCGTGGCTCCGTGCCGGCCACCTGTACCGTGACGATCCAGTCGGTCCTCGCCTCGCCGCAGTCGTCGTAGTAGTCCACCACGACACGGTACGTGCCGCTCGGGGCCACGGCCGTCGGCCATACCACGTTCTCCGCATTGCGCCCGTCGATGGAGCACGCCGCGTTCGAGTCGAGGTCGAGCAGCCCACCGCTCGTGGACTGCTTGTGATCGTAGAAGATCTCCTCACCCGCCGGATCGAAGACGTGCAGGTCCACATCCGAGGCGCCCGACCAGGCGATGCTCACCTGCACGTCGCCCGTGCCGACGCGGATCACGCGCATCGTCTGCGTGGCCATCTCGCCGAGACCGACGGCCCCCGCCGCGACATAGCGCATCTGCAGCGAGCCGCCCTCCATGCCCGGCGCGAGCCCGACCACCAGGTCCTCCAGCGACGTGGTCGAGGGCAAGAGCAGGTCGTAGTAGGCATCGACGCCCTGCACCCCGACGAGTAAGCGCTGGAACCCGGTGCCGCGGCTCAACCGTACCTGGGCGCTGCCGCCGTTCACCGCGCCCGACACCCCCGCGACCGACACGGCCGGCCCGGCCGATCCGCTCGGCAGCGCGCCGTCACGCAGAACGCCCACGACCTGCCCGTTCCGCGCGGCGATCGAGGTGACGTAGTCCGACATGACGCCGGTCGGACCGGTCGTCGTCGGCGGCTCGCAGGCAGCGAGCGTGAGAGCGGTGAGGAGCGCGGCGACCAGCGCGCCGCGATGTGGCATCGTCATTCGAAAGGCGCTCATACTGAAGTAAATTGCAACAGTCGTACCGGGGCGGAAGCCCTTGCGACGTCGGCCGAGAAAGTAATGTCAAACGATAAGCATTACAATCGTTTGCGCTGGTGCACGAGGATTGGTACATATTTGACTCGAGATTGGTCGCTGTCGATAAAATCAACAGTCACCGAGCGCCGTCCGAGCGACATCTGTCGGCCCTCGACAAGACCCGCGCCCCGTCCCCTCCACCGGCCTGTCCGTGCCTTCCTAGAACCTTCCGCCACATGCGCTTGCGCCGCCGCCTGTCGTGGGCGGCGCTGCTAGGAGGGACCGGGTCCGCCGGTTACTTTCCTCCGCCATGTCAATGCGGATAGCCGTTGCGGCGTCGGGAAGGGGCAGCAATCTGGGGGCCCTGCTCGAGGCCCTCGGCGATGGGCGCGAAGCGGAGGTAGTCCTGGTGCTCAGCAACCGCAGCGCGGCGCCGGCGCTGGACCTCGCGCGCGAGCGCGGCATCGCGGCGGCGGTGCTGGCCGATTTCCGGAACGGCGCCGAATGGCTCGGCCTGCTGGAACGGCACGGCGCAGAGCTGATCGTGCTCGCCGGTTATCTCAAGCTCGTGCCGCGCGAGGTCATCGCGCGCTACCGTGGCCGCATCCTGAACGTGCACCCCGCCCTGCTGCCGGCGTTCGGCGGGCCCGGCATGTACGGGCATCGGGTGCACGAGGCGGTGCTCGCGAGCGGCGTCGCGGAGAGCGGATGCACAGTGCATCTAGTGGACGAGGAGTACGACCGGGGCGCCATCCTGGGCCAGCGTCGCGTGCCGGTGTTGCCGGGCGATACGCCCGACACGCTCGCGGCGCGGGTGCTGACGGAAGAACATCGGATCCTGCCGGCGGCGGTGCTCGCGGCGGCGCGCGCCGGCAGGCCGGTGCCGCTCGCACCGCTGCAGGCCACAACTTGAGAGGACGTCCATGCCCCGGGCACTGATCTCGGTGAGCGACAAGCGCGGCATCGTCTCCTTCGCGCAGGGACTCGTGTCCCTGGGCTGGGAGATCATCTCGACCGGCGGCACCGCCGCTACGCTGCGGGCCGCGGGCCTGCCCGTGATCCCGGTCGACCAGATCACGAAGATGCCCGAGATGCTCGATGGGCGAGTGAAGACGCTGCACCCCGCGATTCACGGCGGCCTGCTGGCCCGGCGAGATCTCGCCGAGCACCGCAACGCCATCGCGCGCGCGGGCATCACGCCGATCGATCTCGTCGCCGTGAACCTGTACCCGTTCCAGCAGACGGTGGCGCAGTCCGACGTGACGTTCGAGGAAGCGATCGAAAACATCGACATCGGCGGTCCGTCGATGCTGCGCTCGTCCGCCAAGAACCACGCGTCCGTGCTCGCCGTCGTGGACCCGCTCGACTATACCACGGTGCTCGACCTGCTCCGGCAGGGCGACGTGAACCAGGAGGTGCGGCGCGAGCTGGCGGCGAAGGTCTTCGCGCATCTTGCCGACTACGATGCGGCGATCGCGCGCTACCTGACGCCGCGCGAGTCGGGCCTGCCGAGCCGGCTCAGCGTGCCGATGGAACGGCTCCAGCTGCTGCGCTACGGCGAGAACCCGCAGCAGCGCGCGGCGCTCTACGTCACCGAGGAGCCGCGCGGCATGCGCGACCTGGTGCAGAAGCAGGGCAAGGAGCTGTCGTTCAACAACCTGCTCGACATCGACGCCGCGATGTGGGCCGTGTCATCGTGGGACGCGCGGCCGGCCTGCTGCATCGTCAAGCACACCACGCCCTGCGGCATCGCGCTCGGCGCGAGCCCGCGCGATGCGTTCGAGCGGGCCCGCGCCACCGACCCGGTGTCGGCGTTCGGCGGCATCGTGGCATTCAACACCGTCGTGACCGCCGACGCGGCCCAGGCGATGTCCGACCTGTTCCTCGAGGTCGTGGTGGCGCCGTCATTCCACGAGGATGCGCTCGCCGTGCTGGCCGCCAAAAAGCAGTTGCGCGTCGTGGAACTGCCGGTCGGCCAGGGCGAGGGACAGCTCGACTACAAGCGCGTGCGCGGCGGATTCCTGGTGCAGGACCGGCTCACCTTCGACAGCGCCGAGACGGCCTGGCAGGTGGTGAGCGAGCGCGCGCCGAGCGATGCGGAGTTCGATGCGCTCCGGTTCGCATGGGCCGCGTGCGCCTCGGTCAAGTCGAACGCCATCCTGCTCGCGCGCGACGAGCGCGCCATCGGCATCGGCGCGGGCCAGATGAGCCGCGTCGACAGCGTCTACCTCTCCATCATGAAGGCGCGGGCCGCCGGCCACGCCACGGAGGGCGCGTCGCTCGCCTCCGACGGCTTCTTCCCCTTCGCCGATGGCGTCGAGGAAGCGGCCAAGGCCGGTGTAAGCGCCATCATCCAGCCGGGCGGCTCGGTCCGCGACGCCGAGGTGGTTGCCGCGGCCAACCGCCTCGGGCTCGCCATGATCGTCACCGGCGCGCGGCTCTTCCGTCACTAGTGTCAGGCCCTTCTTTCTCCACACTCCGGACCCGATGACCGACCCCGTCCCGACCGAGAATCCCCATCCACCCTACCTGGTCGCGGCGCTCACGGGCGCCACGGTCCTGGGCGTCTACCTCGCCACGCTCGCGCCCACGACGGCGTTCTGGGACACGTCGGAGTACATCGCGGCCGCGAAGGTGCTGGGCATCCCGCACCCGCCGGGCAATCCGCTCTTCACGCTGATGGCGCACGTCTTCGGCCTGTTGCCGGTGGCAGCGAGCTACGCGGCGCGCATCAACATCTTCGCCGCGCTCACGAGCGCCCTCGCGGCCACCTTCCTCTTCCTGGTGGCCGAGCGCTGGCTGCGCTACATCGTGCCGGTGACGTGGGCGCGCTACGCGGCCGCCTTCGCCGGCACCTTCGTCGGGGCGACGAGCTGGACGGTATGGAACCAGAGCACGGTCAACGAGAAGGTCTATACCATCTCGCTCTTCTCGATCGCGCTCATCCTCTGGCTGGTGGTGCGCTGGGCGGACGAGCCCGAGAGCCCGCGGCGCGACCGTTGGCTGGTGCTGATCATGTACCTGGCGGCCCTCACCTCCACGAACCACATGATGGGCGTGCTGGTGCTGCCGGCCGTGGGCATCTACGTGTTGTGGACCGACTGGCGCGTCCTGCTCAAGCCGTGGCTGTGGGGAGCCGCGATCGGCGCGGTGCTGGTGGGGATCTCGGTCAACTACCTCTACCTGCCCATTCGCGCGGCGCAGTATCCGCCCATCAACGAGGGCGAGCCCGTCGGGTTCTTCAGCGACGCGCTGAGCGACGTGCTCAATCGCGTCCAATACCAGAAGCCCCCCGTCGGCGAACGCCAGGCCGACCTCGGCTCGCAGCTGGCCAACTACGCCCAGTACTGGGGCTGGCAGTTCGCGCGCGACTGGGGCCGGCTCGGCGCGGTCTTCACGGGACTCTTCACCGTGCTGGGCGTGGCCGGGCTCGTGGCATTCTGGCGCTCGTCGCGCCGGACGGGCCTCGCGCTGGCGGCGCTCTTCTTCACGCTGATCCCGCTGCTCATCTGGTACCTGAACTTCAAGTACGGCTTCTCGATGCATCCGGAGCAGCCCGACCTGGCCCGCGAGGTGCGCGAGCGCGATTACTTCTTCGTCGCGAGCTTCATGGTCTTCGGCCTGCTCGTCGCCGGCGGCATCGGCGCGCTCATGCGCTCCATCGCCGAGGCCGTGCCGGGCGAGCGTGGCCGCGGCTGGCTCATGGCGAGCCCGGTGCTGCTGCTCGCGGCGGTGCCGCTGTTCGGCAACATGGCCAGCGCCTCGCGCGCCCACGAGACGTCGGCGCGAGATTTCGCCGTGGACCTGCTCGAATCCGTCGAGCCGTATGGCATCCTCGTCGTCGCCGGCGACAACGACACCTTCCCGCTGTGGTATGCGCAGGAGGTCGAGAACGTCCGGTCCGACGTGACCATCGCCAACCTCTCGCTGATGAACACCCGCTGGCACCTGCGCCAGCTGCGGCGGCGCGAGACGCCGGCGTTCGATGCGTCCGCCTCGATCCCGCTGTGGAGAACGGGCACCTGGACACGGCCCACCGAGCCCGTGCTGGGCCTGACCGTCGAAGAGCTCGATGCGCTTCCCGAGTACCAGCAGGTACCCAAGGGATCCG
>JBJMOZ010000210.1:0-4363 GCA_045803465.1 Gemmatimonadales bacterium
TGCCACGCGCGATGAGGGCGTCCAGACAGTCGTCATGGGTCGTGCCGCGCGCGAACACGGTGCAGACAGGTGCGCCTGCGGACACCACGGTACCATCGGCCGTCACGTCGGCCACGTCCGAGGACGCGAGCAAGATGTCGCTTCCCGCCATCGTGAAGCGCCGCCGCGCGTAGAGGACGGCTTTGCCGGGGACCGCGCTCCAGCCGAGTGGATCGTGCAGCGTGCGGGGCAGGGCACCCTGCACCGCCTCGACGTGCTCGTTGAAAAGGCTCGTGTGGAGTTCCCGCTCGATCAGTTCCACCGACGCCGAGTGGCGGGGGTTCACCTCCACCGGCCAGGCCACGCCATCGCGCGCGATGAAGTCGACCGTGTTGAGCCCGACGAGACCGAAGGCATGCGTCAGCGCGGCGGCAGCGCGCCGGGCGCTCTCCATGAGCGACGACTGGGCCTCGAACAACGGATGGCGTTGCGATGCGAGTTGGGAGCCCACGTAGCAGTGCCCCCAGCCGCCCAGGCGCGCGTCGCCCACGAGCTGGCGCGTGAGCGCCAGCGGCGCGATGTCGCGACCATCGGCAAGGAAGACGAGCGAGCCCGGCGTACCGTCCATCAATTCCTGCAGGTATTCGCTCTGACGTACCGGGTCGCCCGGCGACCAGGTCCGGATGCCGCGTCCGCCGCCGCTCCGGCGCGGCTTCACGAGCCATCGTGTCGCGACGCGGTCCCCGGATTCGTGGCCGAGACGCGGTGCGGGAAGGTCTGCGGCACGCAGCGCGGCCGTCACTGTTTCGGCGCGCCGCACCTGTCGCAGGACGGCTGGCGTGTTGCCCCAGATGGCGCGTCCCGCGCTCAGCGTGGCGAGGGCCGAGGGAAAGTTCTCGAGATTGGAAGCGTAGGCCACTGCGTCCGCGCGTATGGCTGCGGCAAGGCGCGCGGCGTGTGCAGGTCGGAACGGATGCGCCAGCACGTGGCGCAGGGACTGCGGTCGATGCTCGACGAGGTCGCGATCGCCGAACCCGTCCACCGCGACGACGTCATGGCCCGCGGCGAGCGCCGAGCGGGCCAGCGCGCGTGCGGAGACGCCCGTCACGAGCACCGTCGCGCGGCGCCTCGTCACGGCTCCGGCAGTCCCAGGTGCTTGCGGGCCTCGGCGGGCGTGATCACATACAGGTGGTCGAGCACCGTGCCCGACGCGTGCCGGATGCGAAGCCGCTCCACCAGGTCCTTGTGCTCGCCACCCGCGAGACCGTCGGCGATGATCGCCGCGCCTTGGGCGCCCTGCTTGGCTTGCGTCGTGAATCCCTGGATGGGTCGCAGCACGCCCACGTCGGCGAGGGCGGCCGCGAGCCGCTCCTGCACCGCGGGATCGGAGGCGATGCGTCCCGACACGAGGACCGAGCTGGCCAGGGGCGCCGACACCTGCAGCTGCCGAACGGCCTTCACGGCGCCTTCCACGAACGCATCGAACCCCACGCCCGGTACATCGCGATTCGACTCGGCAATGGTGCTCACGCCACCATGGAACACGAGACCCTTCGTGATGTGTCCCGCGAGGAACGCCACCTCCGCATCCAGCGCACCCGACGACTGCCAGCCGATGGGCCCGCTGCTGCCGCCGATGCCATCCACCACCTGCCCGTCCTGCACCGCGATGGCCGACGTGAACGCCCCGCCGAGCTCGAGCAGGATGAACGCGACGTCCTTCGGATCGCTCTGCAGCCGGTCGGCTTCCTCACTGATGCCGAGCGCCACGGCGCACAGCTTGTCGGCGGTGCCCAGATCGATGCGGTTGACCTTGCGATGCGGGGGGACGGTATCGAGGTGAATGACGCCCGGCAGGAACACCACGGGCAGTCCGCGTTCCGCGAGCGTGCGGGTGAGCTGGCGCAGCCCGCCAATTCCGCCCTTCTCGCCCTTCGGGGCGAGGAAGGCGAGCCGGAGGTCGTCGTCACTGGCCTGCGCCACGCTCTTAAGCGGCAGCCCGTAGCCCGAGGGGCCGGCGATGAGGTCCGGCACACCCCCCGTCGCGAGCAGGTCGGCGAAGGCGGCGGGATTCGCCACCGCCTCCGCCGTCGGGATGGTCACGTCGAGGACGACGTCGCCGTCGGTGAGCCCGCACACGTCGATGCTCACCGTGCCGGGGTCGATCCCCACGACCCGCGGCATCCTGCTCAGCCCTGCTTGGCGGCGAGCAGTTCGCGCGCCACGTCGGCAATGGCCTCGGCGTCGAGCACGAGGTCGTTGCGCGTGAACAGCCGCGCCACGCACGCCTTGTGCAGCTTCGTCTTGAAGTTGCCCACGCCGAACGCGCCGAAGCAGGTGATGCCGTTCTTGACCGTGCCGGCGTCGTGCACGTCGATGCCCTCGATGCCGAGGGGCGGCGCGGCGTTGAGGTCCACGGCCACCTTGAGCGTCTTGTGCTGCTGCCACGCGGCGGCGGGCACCATCTGCACGCCGGCCGGCCCCGAGTTGAGCAGGATCTCCGCGCCGTCGAGCACCTGCTCGAGCGCGCCGGGCTCGGTGAGCGTGGTGGCCTCCACGGCCACGTTGAAGCGCGCACTGATGAACTGGCGCGCCTTCTCGCCCTGCTCGGGCTTGCGCGAGGTGATGGTGACGTGCACGCCGTCCCGGGCGAGCAGTCCCGCCGAGCGCTGGCCTACCGGGCCGGTGCCGGCGAGGATGACCGCCTTCTTGCCCTTCAGGTCGCCGAGGGCCTGCTCGATCTTGGCCACGGCGGCGACGGCGGTGGTGTTCGAGCCGTTCGAGTCGAGCATCACCGAGACCGTGAGCGGCTTGAACATCGCGTCGATCGCCATCGCGAGCAGCTGCTCGCCCGCGCTCATGTTGCTGCCGCCGATCCACACGGCGGTGTGCTTGAGGTCCTTCGGCCCGCGCGTGAAGATGCAGCCGTGAATCAGGTCGCGGACGTCGGTCTCCACGACGCCGCCATAGCTCATGATGTTGTCGGCGCCCGCGTCATAGGCCACGGCCTGATCGAAGACGCTGGGAAGGCGGGAGCTGTCGAGCTGGAGCAGGAGTTTCTTCATGGCGACAGGTGGCAGGTGAGGAAAGGGAACGGGGGGCGCCCCGAAAACGGAGAGCCCCCCGTGCCGAACGAGGGCGTGAGCCGCTCAGGCCGTGGAGATGCCCGAGAACGGGTGACGCGCGTCCTTGTACTTCGCCAGCACGTCGTCCACCGTCGGCTTGCCGGCCAGCGCGCGCTGGATGGATTCCTTGGTGGCCTGGTAGTTGAACTTGTAGATCTTCTCGTCGCTGGCGGCCTGCCAGTGGATGAACACACCCACGAGCACCACGTAGTCGTTGGCCTTGTCCTTCGGGATGATGCCCTCGGACACCGAGTCCATCACCGCACGCGCGACCGCGGCCTGTGCCGGGCCGAACATCTGCACGGCCTGCTTGGCGCCCTTGATGGTCACCTTGTTGAACAGGAGCGTGTCGGGCTTGGCGGGGAGGTTCGGGGTCACGACGGCGAGCAGCGTGGTGAAGCCATCGGTGTTGCGCGTGAGCGCCTGCGTGAACGCCTGGCCGGCCGGGCCCGTCTTCGAGCCGATGATGAGGTCGATGTGGGCGATCTCATTGCCGTCGCCGACGAGCGACTCGCCAAGGAAGAAATCCGCTGCCATGTGGAGCCTCCAAAAAACGATGTGGACTCTGTAGAAACGAACCGCGGGGATGACGCAGTCTGACGATGCAGGAGCAGCTGACGGCCGGGGAACACGGGGCCGGGGCAGTCCCGCCGGGGCGGGTAGCTCGTCGGAATCTCCCGGTGCGCATGACGACGATCCGCGTCTCGGGGCGGTTGCTAGTATCGCCCTTGTAAATGGCGGTGTCAAGCGAGCATTCGCACTCGCAGTTCGGCCGTCCTCGCGCTCGGGTTCCGTCCTCCACGGCGGACGCCCCGAATCCGGATCCGCGGGGTAAGAGATTGACGAGCATGTAGTTGGGCGATGGCACGCGCCTCGCCTTGGAGTGGAGCGGCGTTCAGTCGCCGTCCACTTCATCGGTCGAGGCTCCTATGTCGTTCCGCTACGGTATGCTGGCCCTGCTCGGCGCGGGTCTGTCGGTTTCTTCGCCCGCGCGCGCCCAGGTGATGGCCGATATCCATGTCGGCCCCGGTCCCGTCGAGGGCCGTGTCATCGTGGGCGCTCCGCACGTCGTAGTGAGGGAGCCGGTGCTGGTCCGCCGGCCGGTGACGTATCTGCTGCCGGTGGCGCGACTGGATCACCGGCACCCGAAGTGGTACCACCGGAAGGGTTGGCGTCCGGTGACGGTGTGGTTCGACGGCCGGCGCTTCATTCATCCGGCGTCGACGTGGCGGCCGTACTACCGCGAAGTGGTCGTGCTC
>JBJMOZ010000288.1:0-6106 GCA_045803465.1 Gemmatimonadales bacterium
AGGCTTGGCCGGATCGTTGTTGAGCTTGCGCCATTCGGCGGAGGAGATGCCTCCCACGAAGTGATTGGGATCGAAGTTGGGGGCCGAATACAGGGCCCGGATTTCGCCATTCGGGGTCATCGCCACCATGGCGCCTCGCACCCCAGCGGGCCAGATGCTGTCGATGAAGCGCTGCAGGTCCACGTCGATGGTGGTCTGGAGCGGCTTGCCCGCGATGGGCGACAGCGACGCCACCGTGGCCTGCTCGCGCACCAGACCGCCGCGCGCGTTGACCTCGATGTAGCGCACGCCCTCGCGTCCGCGCAGCGTATCGTCGTACTGGCGCTCGATGCCTGACCGGCCCACGATCGAGCCGGACGTGGCCCCAGGGAAGCGGTTGGCGTCGAGTTCCTGCTCGGTGACCTCGCCCACGTACCCGACCACGTGCGCCACGGCGCGGCCCATGGGGTAGAGACGGCGCGGCTCGCTCTGCAGCACGAGCCCGGGCAGCAGCGGACGATGCTCCTCGAGCGCCGAAGCCATCTCGAACGTCGCGTCGCCGAACACGACGACCGGCTGGTAGCGGGCGCCGCGCCAGCGCTTGATGATTTCGTCGACCTGTCCGCTGTCGATGGGCACGACCGTGGCAAGCCGGCTGAGCACCGACCGGAGCGAGTCCGCGTTGGGCGCGAGGAGCTTCACCGTGTAGCCGGGAAGGTTCTCGGCGATGACGTGGCCATTGCGGTCGAGGATCGTGCCGCGCGGTGGTGTGAGGGGCACCGGCCGAAGGCGATTCGTCTCCGCCTTCAACTGGTACTTGTCGTGCTGCAGCACCTGGACCTTGAAGAACGCGCCGCCCAGAATGAGGAAGGCGACCGCCAGGACCCAGCGCGCGACGCTCATTCGGTGCTGCAGTTCGAGGGGATCGAAGACCTTCACTGGTCCAGCCTTATTCCAAACCACGACCGGAACAGCAGCAGCAACAGGCTGCCGGCGATCGCGGTCGCGAGTGCGCGCAGGGGAGCATCGACGAGCACAGCCGGGACGAGGCCGCCATCGCTGGTGCCGCTCGCCAGGAGTACCACGAGATCACGGGTCCACGCGGCCACCGCCAGGAAGGCGGCGATCACCGCGAGGTTGTCTGCAAAGAAGAATGCCCGGCTCCACGCGGCAAGGTACCCTACCACCGTGTGGGCCAGGGCGCTGGCGCCGAAGCGCGCCGGCGTCATGGCATCGTTGGCGAGCCCGACGATGAAGCCCAGCGCGGCCCCCGCCCCCGCCCCGAACCGGATCGCGAGCAGTACGAGCCCGATGAGCGCAAAATCGGGCGCGTACCGGCCCTCGAACAAGCGCGGCCGCACGTAGAACTGGAGCACGAGCAGCAGGCCGATCGCGAACGTGAACTGCCAGCGGGTCGCGGCGCGGGCAGCGCTCATCGCGTCGAGTCCGGCCGGGCAGGCACCGCCGTGGGCGGCGTTTCCGTCGCCGGGGCGAGCGTGCTGTCGACTCGCGGACGCGCGCGACGAGCCCGCGGCGCTGCGGTGCTGTCCGGAGCGCGCACCGTCGCGGCCGGCGCGCCGCCCGTAGGCGGCAGTGCGGTGGTGCTCTCGGGTATCGCGGGCGCGGGCGTTGCGGCGGGTGGGGTCGGTGCGGCCTTGGCTGCCGCGGCGGCCTTCGCCTCGCGCGCGGCGGCCGCGAAGGCCTCCGACACCCGCAACGGCGCCGCACCCTGCAGGATCAGCACGTGACTCACCGCACTCGGCCTTGCCAGCGGCCGCAGGCGGTAGACGCGCTCCCATCCCATCTGCTCGCGTGCCACACCGGCCACGGTGCCCACCGGCAGGCCGCGAGGATAGACGCCGCCGAGGCCCGACGCCACCACGAGCGCACCCTCCGGCAGCGTGTCACGATAGGTGATGGCGCGGAACTCCAGCGTAGTGCGGCTCGCGTCACCGACTGCCGTGGGCGCGGCGATCCCGGAGATGTCGCCGGTCTCGGACACGGCGCTCACCCGGAACTCGGGATGCGCCCACGTCATCGCGATGCTGGTCCGCTCGTCCACTTCGCGGATGACCCCGAGCAGGCCCTCGGGGCTCACCACCGGGCTGAACGGCTTCACGCCGTCGGCCGAGCCCTTGTCGAGCAGCAGCGTGCGCCCCTCGGTCGGCAGCGTCTGCCGCAGCACCTCGGCGGAGACGAAGCCGGGCCCGATCCGCTCGCCCAGGCCGATCAGCGCGCGGAGGCGATCATTCTCGGCCTTGAGATCCGGCAGGTCGAAGGCGAACTGCGCCATCGAGTCGCGCTGCGCCGAGACGGCGCGGAAGCGCGCGCGGCTGGTGCGTCCCTCGGCGCCGCGGTCCTGCAGCCACACGAGCGGGGCGAGGGCGGTGTTGCGCAGGCCGGCGGCGATCTTCTGGCCCCATCGGGCGGGGAGGAACAGGGCAAGCGTCGAAAGGCCGAGACACAGGGCGAAGAGCCAGGTGTCCCGGCGCTGTTCCGGGCGCTCAAGCGACCGGGGCATACGTCAGGCAGTCAGGACGCTGCGGTACTTTTCGAAATCGTCGAGGATGCGGCCGGTGCCGCGGACGACGCACGTCAGGGGGTCCTCGTCCACGTGGATCGGCAGCCCCGTCTCCTGCTGCAGCAGCGCGTCGAGCCCGCGAATGAGGGCGCCACCGCCCGTCATCACGATGCCGCGATCGACGATGTCGCTGGCGAGCTCGGGCGGCGTGATCTCGAGCGCGCGGCGCACGGCGTCGACGATCTGCTGGATCGGCTCCTGCACCGCCTCGCGGATCTCGCTCGAGTGCACCCGTACGGTCTTGGGGATGCCGGAGACGAGGTCGCGGCCCTTGACCTCCATCTCGCGCTCCTCGCCGACGGGGGCGGCGGAGCCGATCTTCACCTTGATCATCTCGGCGGTGGGCTCGCCCACGAGCAGGTTGTAGTTCTTGCGCTTGAACTGCACGATGGCCTGGTCGAGCTCGTCGCCGCCGGTGCGAATCGACGTGTCGGAGACGATGCCGTTGAGCGCGATGACCGCGATCTCCGTGGTGCCGCCGCCGATGTCGATCACCATGTTGCCCGTGGGCGTCTCGACCGGCAGGCCGACGCCGATCGCGGCGGCCATCGGCTCCGCCACCATGAGCACCTGCTTGGCGCCCGCCGTCTCGGCCGAGTCGCGCACCGCGCGGCGCTCCACCTCGGTGATGCCCGAGGGCACGCACACGATGACCTTCGGCTTCACGCGGAAGAAATGCTTGTCGATGATGGTCTTGAGGAAGTAGCGCAACATCTTCTCGGTGACGTCGAAGTCGGCGATGACGCCATCCTTCAGCGGTCGCACCGCGAGGATGCCGTCGGGCGTTCGGCCCAGCATTCGCTTCGCCTCCAGCCCGATGCCCTTGATCTTGCCGGTGGCCTTTTCGATGGCCACCACCGAGGGCTCGTTCAGCACGATGCCTTCACCCTTCACATAGATGAGGGTGTTGGCCGTACCGAGGTCGACGGCGATTTCGTTCGCCGGTAGCAGGCTGGACAGCCTGAACTTCGTCATCATGGGAGGAAAGCCGCTTTCGCCAAGATCGGTGGGAACTTAGGGCATGCCCCGCTGCCGATCAACCACTGCATCAACTGTCAATGTCCTGTACTGCCGAATCCGCCGTCACCCCGGTCCGAGGCCGGCAACGCGTCCGTTGGCCGGAATTCGACCCGCTCAAACCGGGCGAAGACCAGCTGGGCGATTCGCATGCCACGGGTCACCCGGAAGGGCTCGGCCCCGAGGTTCACCAATGCCACCTTGAGCTCGCCCCTGTAGTCGCTGTCGATGGTGGCCGGGGTGTTGGGAAGCGTCACCCCGTGCTTGAGCGCCAGGCCCGACCGCGGCCGGATCTGGCACTCGTAGCCCTCGGGCACCGCAATCGCGAAACCGGTGCGCACCAGTGCGCGCGCCCCGGGGGCCAGTTCCACCTCGTCGGCGCTCGCCACGTCGTAGCCGGCCGAGCCGGGAGTGGCCGGCGCAGGTGCCGGCAACCCGTCGGCGTGCGGCAGGCGCTGCAGCAGGACGTCGAGCGCCTCGTTCACAGCACCTGCTCGACGTCCACCAGCGGCAGCCCGAACGCTTCGGCGACGCCCGGATACACCACCTTGCCCTCGACCACGTTGAGGCCGAGCCGAAGCGCCCCATCCTTGCGGCAGGCTTCCTTCCAGCCGAAGCGCGCCAGCTTCACCGCGTAGGGCAGCGTCGCGTTGGTGAGCGCGAGCGTCGAGGTGCGCGGCACGCCGCCGGGCATGTTGGCCACGCCGTAGTGCAGGATGCCGTCGACGAAGTACGTCGGGTTCTCGTGCGTGGTGGCCTTGATGGTCTCGACGCAGCCACCCTGGTCCACCGCGACGTCCACGATCACCGAGCCCGGCTGCATCACCGCGAGGTCGGGGCGCTTGACGAGGTGCGGCGCCTTGGCACCGGGCAGCAGCACGGCCCCGACGACGAGGTCGGCGTACTTGATGGCCTCGACGATGTTGTGCCGGTTGGAATAGGCGGTGTCGACGTTGGCGGGCAGCACGTCGTCTAGGTAGCGCAGGCGGTCGAGCGAGATGTCGAGGATCGTCACGTGCGCGCCGAGGCCGGCGGCCATCTTGGCGGCGTTGATGCCCACGACGCCGCCGCCGATGATCACCACCTCGCCCGGCGCCACGCCCGGCACGCCGCCGAGCAGCACGCCGCTGCCGCCGAAGACCTTCTCGAGATACTTGGCGCCCTGCTGCACCGACATGCGGCCCGCCACCTCCGACATCGGCGTGAGCAGCGGCAGCTCGCCCGAGGGCAGCTGCACCGTCTCGTAGGCCACGGCGACCGCACCCGAGTCGATGACCGCGCGCGTCAGCTTCTCGGCGGCGGCGAAGTGGAAGTAGGTGTAGATGAGCTGGCCCTTCCGCATGCGCGGCCACTCCACCTCGATCGGCTCCTTCACCTTCATGATCATCTCGGCCTTCTGCCACACCTCGTCCGCCGTCGGGACGATGCAGCCTCCCACCGCGGCGTACGCCGCATCCGGGAATCCGCTGCCGATGCCGGCCCCCTGCTCCACCAGCACCGTATGGCCCTGCGCCGTCAGCGACTCCGCGCCGGCGGGCACGAGGGCGATGCGATTCTCGTTGGTCTTGATCTCCTTCGGCACCCCGATGATCATGATCGCGTCCTGTGAGGGAATAGGCAGGTCATCTCGCCTTCAAGCGTCGCGACGGCCCGCCCTTCGGGCCGAGCCATTGCACCGTCTGTCGCGCCGGCGCGAAGAATTCCGTCGCCAGCGCGCTCGTTTCTTCCGCCGACACCGCATCGATCTCGCCGAGCACCTGCGTGAGCGGCCGGTATGGCTCGCCCTGCAGCGCCGCGCCCGCGAGCCGCGACATGCGCGCCGCCGGGCTCTCGAGCGCGAGCATGATCTGGCCCTTGAGCTGCCGCCGCCCACCGTCGAGCTCGGCTGCCGTCAGCCCGGACGCGGCCACCTGCTCGAACTCCTCGACGATCGCGGCGAGCGCCGCCTCCGCCGAGCCGGGTTGCGTGCCCACGTAGACGCCCAGCTGCCCGGTGCCCTGATGGAAATGGCGGTACGCGTAGACGGCGTACGCCAGCCCCAGCTCCTCCCGCACCCGCTGGAACAGCCGGCTCGACATCCCGCCGCCCACTGCGTTCACCAGGATCGACAGGGCGTAGCGGCGCGGGTCGTTGACCGAGAAGGTGTCGGTGCCCAGCACGATGTGCGACTGCGTCGTGTCCCGCACCGCCTCGGCGCGCGCCCCGCGCACCGCGGCGCATGCCTCCCGCGAGGGCAGCGGGAGCCGGGCCGACCCCTCGAGCCAACCTTCGCGCCCGAGCAGCTCGAGGAGCAGCTCGTGCGTCAGGTTGCCCGCGGCAGCGATGACTGAATTGCCGGGATAGTAAGCGGATGCATGGTGTGCGCGCACGTCGTCGGCCGTGAGGGCGCCGATCGAGTCGGGCGTGCCGAGGATGGAGTAGCCGAGCGGGTCCTCGGGCCACAGCGCCTTGGCGTGCAGCTCGAAGACGAGATCGTCGGGTGCATCCTCGACGCTGCTGATCTCCTCGAGCACGACCTGCCGCTCGAGC
>JBJMOZ010000315.1:0-2647 GCA_045803465.1 Gemmatimonadales bacterium
GGTTGAGCGCCATCACCGTCGGCAGGCCGAGCCCGATGACCTGCGAGGCGAGGAAGAGGTTTCGTTCGAGATGCAGGGCATCGGCGATGATCACGACGACATCCGGCCGCGGCACGTCGGCTTCCTGTCCGAGGAGCACGGCGAGCGCGATCTCCTCGTCGGGCGAGATGGCGGTGAGGCTGTATGTGCCAGGCAGGTCGACCAGCACGACCTGGCCGCCGGCGGGGCGCTTGTAGCGTCCCTCGACGCGCTCCACGGTCACGCCGGCGTAGTTGCCGACCTTCTGCCGGAGGCCCGTGAGGGCGTTGAAGAGGGTGCTCTTGCCGGTGTTCGGATTGCCGATCAGTGCGACCCGGAGGTCGGACGTGGTGGCGGCAGGGGTGCGGGAGGCGAGGCTGGTCATGCGACGGTGGCGACCCCGACTGGATCGGGACGCACCGCGGTCAGGCGGCGAGCGGCCGGACGTTCACGAGACTGGCGATGGCGGCCGAAATGGCGACACGGGCCCCGCGGACTTCAAGCAGGAGGCCGTGGCGGCAGTCCACTACCATCACGGGCGCACCTTCGATGAGGCCCAGCGTCCGGAGCCGGCACGCCTCCCGCGCGTCGCAGCGGAGCGCCACCACCACCGAGCGCATCCCGGCCCGGCACGTCACCAGCGCGCACTCGGCACACGGCCCGGCCTCGCCCTTGGCGAGGGTTCGAGTCAGCGTGACAGAGCGGCCGGTAATGCGGTTGAGAAGGGTTCTCATCGTGTCTTCCATAATCATACGTGCGAAGTCCGCATTCGTACAGGTCCGACTGGTTCGGTCGGATTAATTATGGAGGGAAGTCGCTCACCCTACCGACAGCGGTCGACCCGTGCCGCCGAAGCGTACCGAGGTGATTTCGGCCAGGATGGCCAGCGCCGTCTCCATCGGCTGCCGGCCGCCGAGATCGAGACCGATCGGGCCGCGAAGCCGGGTCAGATCGGACGGCGTGAAGCCGGATTCCAGAAGGCGCGCGCGCCGCTTCTCCTGGGTGCGCTTCGAGCCGATCGCCCCGACGTAGCGCGCCGGCGAGCGCAGCGCGACCTCCATGGCGGGGTCGTCGAACTTGGGGTCGTGCGACAGCAGCACCACGAAGGTGTCGGCGTCGAGTCCGATGCGTTCGAACGCTTCCGTGGGCCACGCCAGCACCAGCTCGTCGGCATCGGGGAAGCGCTCACGGGTGAGCCAGGCGGCGCGGCCATCGGCGACGTAGGTGCGGAAGCCAAGCGGCCGGGCGAGCGTGGTGAGCGCCTGCGCGACGTGCACACCGCCGAAGATGACCAGCTTCGGCTGGCGCGGAAACAGCTCGAGCAGCACGGTGAGCTTCTCGCCATCGGCGGTGGTGAACTCTTCGCTGCGGCTGGCGGACTTCGCGAAGACGTCGCGTGCGGCAGCCCCCACCGCGTCGAGGACGCCGTCGAGCCGGCGCATGGCGGCTTCGCGTTCCTCCTCGGCCCCGCCGGGCGGCGCCGCGATCGGCTCGCTGTCGCCGTCGTCGCGCAGGAGCCACGAGGCACCGGGCAATCCCGCTCCGGCCACCACGGTGGCGATGACCACACCGCCTGCGCCACGCGCCGCATCGAGCATCCAGTCGCGCACCATGGGCTCCACGAAGACACTGATGGTGCCGCCACAGCTCAGGCCCACCTCCCATGCCGACTCGTCCGACACGCCGTAGGTGACGAGCTTCGCCGTGCCGCGCGCGATGGACTGCTGCACCTCCTCCGCCACCGCGTTCTCGACGCAACCGCCGCTCACCGAGCCCCGGATGGTGCCGGAGGCGGTGGCGAGCAGCATGGCGCCCGCGGGGCGTGGCGCCGAACCCCAGACCTGCGTCACCACGGCGCGACCCACGGGCTCGCCGCGTGCGAGGAGGTGCTCGTAGTCGTGGACGATGTGCGTGTCGCTCATCGGACCATCCTGTGTGCGAGGGTCATGCGGTGCGGGTGTGACGGGCCAGCCGGCCGGCGAGCGCCTCGAGCGACGCCACCGAGGCGCAGGGTACCAGGGCGTCGATGTGCGGCAAGGCGGCCTGCAGGCCCGCCGTGGCCGGCGCGAACCCCGGACGGCTCGCGAGCGGGTTGAGCCACAGCAGGCGATGACAGGCACGCCGCAGCGTGGCCATCTCGCGGCCGAGCAGCGCGGGATCGCCGCGCTCCCATCCATCCGAGGCGAGCAGCACCACGGCGCCACTGCGGATGGTGCGGCGCACCCAGCGCCGGTTGAGCTGGTGCACGCTCTCGCCGATGCGCGTGCCGCCATTCCAGTCGAGCACGTGACTGGCGACGCGGCGGATCGCTTCGTCGGGGCTGCGCACCTTGAGCTGGCGCGTGATGCGCGTGAGCCGGGTGCCGAACACGAACACCTCGAGCGGCGCTCCGAGCTGCTCGAGCGCGTGCGCGAAGCGGAGCAGCAGGCGGCTGTACCGTTCCATGGAGCCGCTGATGTCGCACACGAGCACCAGTGGGCGGGGTCGCACGGCGCGGCGCCGCCAGCGCCAGTCGAGCGCCTCGCCGCCGGTGGCGAGCGCGCGGCGGAGCATCTGCCGGAGCGCGAGGCGGTGTCCGCGCCGGCCGATGCGGGGCCGGCGTGACGGCCGCATGGGCAGCGCGGGCCGG
>JBJMOZ010000323.1:0-6483 GCA_045803465.1 Gemmatimonadales bacterium
TGGCGCGGCGCAGCTGCAACGGATCGACGTCGCCGCGGTCGCCTTCGTGGATGAGCGCCGCGAACTCCGCGCCCGGCAGCAGTCCCTGGGTGTGGCGCGCCAACTTCGAGGCATGCACCAGCAGCGTGGCGTGGTCGTCGCCGAGCGCATAGGGCAGCAGTCCCACGTACGGCGATTCCTCCACCACGACGCCAAGGGCCAGCACCCGCTGACGGGCGATCAAGGCGCGCAGCTCGGCCGCCTGTTCCGCAGTCATGGGATCCTCCTCAATCGACTTCAATCGACGTAGGTCGTCGACGGTGCCGTGCCGGCCGACAGGCCGAGCGCGTGCACGATCGCGCGCGCAATCCTGGCGCCGCCCACCGACGACGGCTCGATGGGGTTGGCATAGTCCTCCGCCGCCCGACAGACGAGGCGGAGTTCGATGACGGGCAGCGATGCGGCGGCGGCGGTGCGCAGAATGGCATCGTCGAACAGCGCCACCGCCGCCGCCGCCATGCGCTGGAACGAGCGATCGGGGAAGTTGCCCTCGTAGATCGTGCAGAGGGTGAGCGGCAACCCGCGTTGCTGCAGCAGGGCCACGGCCTCGCGATACTGCTGCGCGAACCGCTCCACCGCGTGGGCAAGCACCGACAATCCCTCGCCGACGGTACGTGCGTCGCGTTCGAGCAGGCTGATGTGCCCAAGGGCGTCGTTGCCGCCAGCGCTCAGGACCAGATGGGTCGCGTCAGCGGGCAGGCGCGCCACCTGGCCGGCTATCCCGCTCACGACGGCCCCGTCCACGGCCGAGAGCGTGGCCGACCAGCCGCGGGGCAGGAGCCCACGCAACTGCGTCACCACGTCGGGGCCGCCCTCGGTGTAGGCGGCATTGTCGAAGATGGAATCGCCCAGCAGGACGACGTGGCCTGATGCGCTCACTGAATCAACCGTGTCCCGAAGACGAGGACCCCGATTGCGGCCGCCGCTATCGCGGCGCAGAGCACCCCGGCCGCCGCGACGTCCTTGGCCCGCGCCACCAACGGATGCTGCTCGGGGTGCACGAGGTCGCAGATCGTCTCGACGGCCGTATTCAGCGCCTCGGCCATCCACACCAGCGCGATGGCAGCCACGACGGCGCACCACTCGAGTGGCGCCAGCCGCAGCACCGCGCCCAGCGCGAGCGCTGCCACCGTCGCCAGCAGGTGGATCCGGGCATTGGGCTCGGCGGCGAGCAGCGCCTGCATGCCTCGGAAGGCGAAGCCGAAGCTCGCGGCCCGCGTCGGGGATGGCCCGGGCACGGGGGTGCTCATCGGGCGAGGAAGGGGAAGAGAGGCATGTCGAAATCTGTCCCGGCCGGTGGATGGGCGACAGAGGCATGGATCGAAACACGATGACGATTTCCTGCGTACCTTCTCCCATCTGCAATTCGAACCCGATCCCCGGATCCTCCATGCGCCGACTGCTTCCAGCTGCCCTCCTCTGCTTCCTCAGCGTGCCTGTCGCCGCCCAGACCTGGCGAGCCGAGCCCACCGCACCCGAGCTCGCGCCGTGGCGCCTCGGGTTCGCCTCGGATGTGGCCGTGCAGGGCAACGAGCTGTTCGCCGGCCGGACCGGTGCGGTGGCGGTGCTGCCGGCGCCGCCGGTACACCCGGGTGCCATCGTGGTCTTCCGCCGAAATCCCGACGGCTCGTTCACGGAGACGGGCGCCATCGCGAGTGCGGACGGCGCCGTCACCGATCTGTTCGGTGCGACGGTCGCGGTCAGTGGCGACCTCATGGTGGTCGGCGCGCCAAAGCAGGGCGGCGGTGCGGTCTACGTCTTCCA
Source organism: Gemmatimonadales bacterium (assembly GCA_045803465.1). GTDB lineage: Bacteria > Gemmatimonadota > Gemmatimonadetes > Gemmatimonadales > GWC2-71-9 > JAGGAG01. The sequence goes on from JBJMOZ010000323.1 coordinate 1,804, forward strand.
GCGGAAGGCGGGGAAGTGGGCGCAGGCGGCGAAGCTCTCCGCGACGGGAGGGCTCGAGGGCGACGACCTGGGCGCCGCGCTGGCGCTCGACGCGGGCCGGCTGCTCGTCGGCGCACCCGGGACCGACTCGAGCAAGGGAGCCGTCTTCGCCTCGCGGCGCGACGCGCGCACCGGCGGATGGACCCCGCTCACGCGAGTGGCCACCGGTGCCGAGGTGAGCGACCGGCTGGGTGAATCGGTGGCGCTGTCCGGCACCCGCGCCGTGCTGGGTGCGCCGGGCCTGCTCCGGGGTGGCGGCCAGCAGGATGGCGCCAACGCCTACCTGCGTATCAAGAACGGCACGGCCTTCGTCTACGTGGTGCAGCCCGACCACTCCTGGAAGTCGGAAGCCACGCTCGGCGTCGGCGCCGACACCACGCGCAGCTTCGGCGCATCGGTGCTCGTCAGCGGCGATGAAGTGTTCGTGGGCGCGCCCCGCACCTCGAAGGCCGCGGGCGTCGTCTACGGCTACAAGCGCAGCGGCGGCGCGTGGCAGCAGGTCGCGAAGCTGCAGCCCGATTCGATGATCCCGGTGAGCCAGTTCGGTGCCGCGATGGCGCGCACCGGCAGCGACCTGCTGGTGGGCGCGCCCAGCACCAACAAGCAGGCCGGACGCATCTACGTCTTCAGCCGTGGCGCGAATGGCTGGTCGCAGCGACAGGTCATCGATCCCGACAGCACCAAGGGCCCGGGTCTCCTGGGCGCGCGCCTCGCAGCGCAGGGCGACGCGGCCGTGGCCACCGCGCCGCTGCGCGAAAGCGGCATGGGCACCGCCGTGGCGCTCGCGCGCAACCCGGCGTCGGGCACCTGGGCCATGAAGGCGGACGTGGTCGACAAGGCGCCCGAGCTGGCCAAGGTGACCGGCGGCGAGAAGAAGTGCGACACCGGCAAGGTGGCCGACTTCGATTGTCAGCGCGTCGACCTGCTGTCGTACCTGCCGCTGAGCGCCCTCGGCGCCAAGCGCGGCGCCAACCTGAACGACATCTGGGGCTGGACCGACCCCGAGAGCAACCGCGAATACGCGCTGGTCGGCCGCACCGACGGCACCACCTTCGTGGACGTCACCGATCCCTCCAACCCGCGCGTGCTCGGCGACCTGCCCATGCACCAGGGCGCGCACGCCAACTTCTGGCGCGACATCAAGGTCTACAAGAACCACGCCTTCATCGTGGCCGACGGCTCGGGTCCGCACGGCATGCAGGTGTTCGACCTCACCCAGTTGCGCGACGTGCAGGGCGCACCGGTGACCTTCACCGAGACGGCGCACTACGACAAGATCGCCAGCGCGCACAACATCGCCATCAACGAGGAGTCGGGCTTCGCCTATCCCATCGGCGCCAACGGCGGCGGCGAGACGTGCGGCGGCGCGCTCCACATGATCGACATCCGCGACCCGCGCAACCCGACCTTCGCCGGCTGCGCCGCCGACACGCGTACCGGCAACCAGCGTACCGGCTACACGCACGACAGCCAGTGCGTGACCTACAAGGGGCCCGATGCGCGCTACACCGGGCGCGAGGTCTGCTTCAACTACTCCGAGACCGCCATCGGCATCATGGACGTCACCGACAAGCAGGCGCCGAAGCCCATCGCGGTGGCGGCCTATCCCAACGTGTCGTACACCCACCAGGGGTGGCTCACCGAGGACCAGAAGTATTTCTACGTCGACGACGAGGGCGACGAGATCGCGAACAAGGTGCCGAAGACCCGCACCATCATCTGGGACGTCACCAAGCTCGACGAGCCGGTGCTGGTGAAGGAGTTCCTCGGCACCACGTCGGCGTCGGACCACAATCTGTACGTGAAGGGCCACTACGTGTTCCAGTCGAACTACGTGGCGGGGCTGCGCATCCTCGACATCTCCGATCCGGCCAATCCGAAGGAGACGGGCTACTTCGACACCGTTCCCGCCGGCGAGAACACGCCGGGCTTCGCGGGCTCGTGGAGCAACTACCCGTACTTCAAGAGCGGCACGATCGTCGTCTCGAGCATCGGCGAGGGGCTGTTCGTGCTGCGGCACCGGCCGGAGGAGCCCGCGGTCCCGTGATGTCGCTCCGCCCGCTCTTCGTCCTCGGCGCACTGCTCGGCGCGCCGGTGGCACTCGCGGCGCAGCAGGCGCCGCGCATGTACGTCACCAACCAGGACGACGCCACCATTTCCGTCATCGACCCGGCCACCAACCGGGTCGAGACCACCATCGATCTCCAGAAGCTCGGCTATCCCGCCACCGCCAAGCCGCACCACACACAAGTCGAGCCGGACGGCTCGCACTGGTACGCGACCCTCATCGGCGCGGGCAAGGTGCTCAAGTTCGACCGCGACAACCGCGTCGTGGATTCGGCCAGCCTCGAGGTGCCGGGGCTCATGGCCCTGCATCCCTCGAAGGACCTGCTCGTGGTCGCGCGCTCGATGAGCGCCGTGAATCCGCCGCGGCGGCTGGCGCTCATCCGTCGCTCGGACATGAAGGTGCTCGACGAGATCGACGTCTTCTTCCCGCGGCCGCACGCCATCGCGACCAACGGTGACTACGCCTACGTCGCGAGCCTGGGCGTCAATCAGATGGCCAGCGTCGCGCTCGACAGCGGCACGGTGCAGCTGGTGGACGTGGACGGGCCGCAGCACACGCTGACGCAGTTCGCCATCTCGCCCGATCACCGGTGGCTCGTCGCCACCGGGTCCACCAGCGGGCGGCTGCTCGTGTTCAGTCTCGCCGACCCCGCCACGCCGGCCTTCGTGCGCGAGGTCGCGGTCGAGGCGGGACCGTTCGAGTCGGCATACACGGCCGATGGCCGGCATCTGGTCGTCTCCAACCTCGATGCCAACGCGGTGACGTTCCTGGACACCTCCACATGGACGGTGGAAGCCGTGGTGAAGGACAGCGCCTTCAAGCAACCACATGGTGTCGCGTTCGGTCCCGATGGCCGCCAGGTGTACGTGTCCAACCGCTATCAGGCGGGCGGCATTCACGACCACGAGGGCCACCAGGCCACGGGCGGGGGCAACGTCGTCGCCATCTGCGTCCCCACGCACACGGTGGATGCGGTGATGCCCGTGGGCCATTATGCAGCCGGCATCAGCGGCGTCCCGCCCACGCCGGATGCGCGCGGCACCGTCGAGCCCGCCTCATGCCGCTGACGACGCGCCTCGCGTTCGCTACCGCATTCCTCGCCGCCTGCGCCCAGCCGCAGGCGGTCGGCGTATCGCCCCCGGCCACGGCCGCGCTCGTCTGGCGGCGCGACGTGGCGCCGTTTCCCGTCCTCGACTCCGCGGGCGTGCGCATCGAGCTCCCGTTCCTGGGAGGCTACAACACGCCGCGCCCGCAACTCCTCGATCTCGACGCGGACGGCGACCTCGACCTGCTCGTGCAGGAGTATTCGGACCGCCTCACCCTGCTCGCCAACGAGGGACCGGGCCCGCGTGGCGTGCCACGCTTCTCGTTCGTGAGCGATCACTGGGCCGGACTCGACGTGGGCGAGTGGTCGCGATTTCTCGACGTGAACGGCGACGGCCGCCTCGACGCCTTCGCCGAGTTGCCCTTCAGTTACCTGCGACTGTGGACGCGCGAGGCCGGTGCCCAGCCGAAGTTCGCGTCCAGCGACTCGCTCCGCGACACCGAGGGACGGGCCATCTTCGCCGACCGGCAGAACATTCCACAGTTCGTGGATCTCGACTGCAATGGGCGGCTCGACCTGCTCATCGGCCGGGTGCAGGGCACCATCCTGCGCTACGAGGCGGAGGGCCGGGCGGGTATCCCCTCGTTCCGCCTGCTCACCGAACGCTTCCAGGACCTCGAGATCATCACGGGGCAAGGCAGCCGTCACGGCGCCAACACGATGGCCTTTGCCGACGTGGACGGCGACGGCGACCTCGATCTCGTCTGGGGCGACTTCTTCGAACCTGGATTGTTGCTGTTCGAGAACACGGGGAATTGCGCCGAGCCGATGCTGCGGAAGGAGGCCGTGCGGTTTCCGGTGTCGGCGCCGGTGCGCACCAGCGGCTACAACGCGCCCGCTTTTGGTGACGTCGACCGGGATGGCCAGCTCGACTTCGTCGTGGGCGTCGTGGGTGGCTCGTACGACCCCAATCTCACCACCATCAGCAACCTCCACTACTACGCGGGCACGCCGGGCCATGGATTTGCCGCCCGTACCGACCGGTTGCTGTCCCAGGTCGACGTCGGCAGCGAGAGCCTGCCGGTGCTCGCCGATCTCGACGGCGATGGCGACCTCGACCTGCTGCTCGGCAACAAGCTCGAGCCGCTCGAGAAGGGCACCAGCCGGCTCTGGCGCTTCGAGAACGTGGGTACGCGGAGCGCGCCGCAGTTTCGCTGGCGCGGGGCGCTACCGCTGCACGGCCGCTATCACATGGCGCCGGCCGCCGGCGACCTCGATGGCGACGGCGATGCGGACCTGCTCATCGGCTCCTTCAGTGCGCGCGTTGCCTTCGCGCGCAATGATGGCGGGAATTTCACGATCGTCGACTCCGCCGTCGTCACGGTTCCGCGCGGCAGCAATACCACGCCCGCGCTTGGCGATCTCGATGGTGACGGCGACCTCGACCTGCTCGTGGGTGAGGCGTCGGGCAGCATTAATTTCTATCGCAACGACGGCGCGAAGTCGGCGCCCATGTTCGCGCTCATCA
>JBJMOZ010000168.1:0-3240 GCA_045803465.1 Gemmatimonadales bacterium
TGCCGAAGCACGCGCGTCGCGACGCGCGCCAGTCCCGGTCGCCCCGAGCCATTGAGCACCTCGACGGTGATGCGATTCTCCGCCGTGGGCACCGGATAGGCGTGGCCCACCACCTGCTCGGGCCTCTGCGACGCGACGTACCACCCGCCGACCCCGAGGGCGGCGAGCACGAGCACGAGACCGACCCACCTCAGAAGGCGGGTCGGTTTGCGACGAGAGTGTTCCAGAAGCGGTAGGTCGGCTCGGGGAGCACCCAGCCGCAGGAGATGGCATGGAGCACGCGCCGCTGCGCCACCTCGCGCAGCACGCCGCTGACGTCGCGGGGAAAACGCCGGGCAAGGTCGGCGCGTTCGTCGGCGTCGAACGTGCGGCCGGGCTCGAGATAGTCGGCACAGTAGAGCACCCGGCCCACCATGTCCCACTCCGCGAGTCCGAGGGAGTGGTAGCGCACCGCATCCAGCACGCCGCGATCGGTCTCGCCCTCGGCCTTGGCGCGCGCGGCGCTCGCCGGCCCGTGCCGCAGCTCCGGCGAGCCCGGCGTCGACGAGGCCCACTCGAGCAGTTCGGCGTCCGGCGCGTCACGCAGCGCATCGTGCAGCCACACCGCCCGCAGCCACCGGTTGCGCTCGTTCTCGTGGATGCCCATGTCGTCCGCCCACTGCGCCACCAGCTCCGCGACCCGGATCACGTGCTCGAGCCGCGGCGGCGACATCTTCGCCCAGGCCGGCACGGTGGGCCGCAGCGAGGGCGGCGTCGGGCGCGAGGTCATCGTCGGCGTCAGCTCTCGGCGCGCAATTGCGGTCGCGTGATGCGATTGCGATTGTCGACGAATACGACGTGGGGCCGGTGCTTCTGCGCTTCGGCATCCTCGAACACGCCGTAGCTGATCAGGATCACGAGATCGCCCGCCATGCCAAGACGCGCCGCCGCGCCGTTGAGCTGCACCACGCCGGAGCCGCGCGGTCCCGGGATGACGTACGTGGTGAAGCGCGCGCCGTTGTTCACGTTCACGACCTGGATCTCCTCGTTGCGCAGGAGATCGGCCGCCTGCATCAGGTCCTCGTCGAGCGTCAGCGACCCCTCGTAGTTCAGGTCGGCCGACGTGATCGTGGCCCGATGGATCTTGCTCTTCATGAGGTGCCGCTGCATCAGAGCCCCTCGCCCAGGATGGCATTGTCGATGAGTCGCGTCCGGCCCACCCGGCCGGCCACGACGGCCACGGAGTCCGCAGCCGCCTCGGATACCGGCTCCAGATTCTCCGGTGAAACGATCGCAATATACTCGAGCGCCACCCCCGGATGCATCGACAGCACCTCGCGCATCTCCGCCTCCAGCAACGACGTGCGCCGCTCTCCGCGCGCGAAGCTCTCGCATCCGCGCCGGAGCGCCCGCGAGAGACCCAGGGCCTGGGCCCGGTCCCCCGCGGCGAGGTAGGTGTTGCGGCTCGAGAGCGCGAGTCCGTCGGCATCGCGCGTGGTGCGGCACACACGGATTCGAATGGGCCAGTCCAAATCGCGCACCATCTGTCGCACCAGTGTGGCCTGCTGCACGTCCTTCTGCCCGAAGCACGCCACGTCCGGCTCGACGAGATGGAAGAGCTTGGCCACCACCGTGAGCACGCCGGCGAAGTGTCCCGGCCGCGCCTCACCCTCCCAGCGATTCGCGGTGGCCCCGGGCACCACTCGCGTTTCCGAACCCCGCGGATACATGTCGGTGACGCTCGGCAGGAAGAGCGCGTCCACGCCGCGCTCCTCCGCGAGATCCCGGTCGCGCCGCAGGTCGCGCGGGTAATGGTCGAGGTCCTCGGAGGGCGCGAACTGCAGGGGGTTCACGAAGATGCTCATGACGACCACGTCGGACTCGCGACGCGCGGCATCCACGAGCGACAGATGCCCCTCGTGCAGGAAGCCCATGGTGGGCACGAAACCGATGCGCTTCCCCGCCCCACGCTGAGCCTTCACCCAGCCACGCAGCGCGGCGATGGACGTCAACTCTTCCATCGCGCTCACTCGAACGAGTGCTCGGGCCCGGGATAGCGGCGCGTGCGCACGTCCTCGGCGTAGGTGCGCACCGCGTCGCGCACCGGGCCCGCGAGGTCGGCGAACTTGCGGAGGAACCTCGGATTGAAGCCCTCGTTGAGGCCCAGCATGTCGTGCAGCACGAGCACCTGGCCGTCGCAGCCGCTGCCGGCGCCGATGCCGATGGTGGGCACCCTGAGCGATTGCGAGATGCGCGTCGCGAGCGCCGTCGGTACGAGCTCCAGCACGAGCAGGCTGGCGCCCGCCGCCTCGAGCGCGTGCGCATCGTCCAGCATCCGCGCCGCGTCCTCCTTCTCGCGGCCCTGCACCCGATAGCCGCCGACGACGTTCACCGACTGTGGCGTGAGACCGAGGTGGCCCACCACCGGGATGCCGCGCTCCACGAGCGCGCGCACCGTGGGTGCCATCGCCGTGCCGCCCTCGAGCTTGACCGCATTGCAGCCACTCTGCTGCAGCACGCGCCCCGAGTTCCGGATGGCTTCCTCGATGCTCACCTGATAGGTCATGAACGGCAGGTCCACCACGATGGGCAGCGTCGGCACCGCGCGGCGCACGGCGCTGGCGTGATAGATCATCTGCTCCAGCGTCGCGCTCAAGGTGGAGTCCTGCCCGGCCACGACCTGGTTGACCGAATCGCCGACCAGGACGACGTCCACGCCGGAGCGATCGAGCAGGCGGCCGAAGGTGGCATCGTAGCAGGTGAGCATCACGATGGGCCGGCCCGCCGCCTTCATCGCGACGAGGTCGGGGATGCTGTCGGGTCGCGTATCAGCGTTCATGTGGAGCCAGCTCCGCCAGTTCCCGCTGCCAGAAGTCGCGCGTCGCGACGCCCGGATGCGGCAGGGTGAGGTCCGTGGTGGTGAGCTCGAGGTCGTCGTAGCGCACGATGTCCAGGTCGAGCGTGCGCGCAGCCCAATGGCCGTGTCGCTCCCGCCCGTTCGCCGACTCGATCCCCTGCAGCGCCCGCAGCAGCGCCAGCGGCGCGAGGGTCGTTTCCACCAGCAGCATCTGGTTCAGGTAGGCCGGCTGCTCCATGCCGCCCAGGGGCGCCGTCTCCTCCACGCGAGTGGCGGCGAGCAGTCGCGTGCCCGGCAGCGCGCCGATCGCGGCACGCGCCGATCGCAGGTGCTCGTGCCGGTCGCCAAGATTGCTGCCCAGGGCGAGGGCTGCCCGCGCTGCCGGGCTCACGCGTCGACGTCGA
>JBJMOZ010000368.1:0-3994 GCA_045803465.1 Gemmatimonadales bacterium
ATGCGCCCATTGTGCGGGTCGAGCGCCGCCAGCTTCCGCCACCAGCTCACCGCGGCCACTGCATCCCCGCGTGCGCCCGCCTGGGTGGCCAGCGTCTCGAGCAGCTCGCGGTAGTCGTGGCTCAGGGCCTCGCGCTCGGCCTCGGCCCAGCGCTCGAACTCCGGCAGGCCGGGCAGGTTGAAGCCATCGAGGAAGGGGCCGCGCCAGGTGGCGGCCGCGGCCTCGAAGCGCCCGGCGGCGCGCGCGTCGTCGAGCTCGTGTACGTCGCTCGTGATGAGCGTCGAATCGAGCCGGAGATCCACCGACCCGGAAATGGCCGCTTCTCCCAGGTCCTGCCGCAGGGCGTAGAGTGCCTGGTTGAGTCCGCGGCGCGCCCGTTCCTCATCGGCATCCGGCCACAGCATCAGCAGCAGGCGATCGCGGCTCACACCCCTCGAGCCGGCGCGGGCGAGCACGGCCAGCAAGGCCAGGCGCTTCGGCTGCTTTGCGGCGCCGGTGAGCGGCCGCTCACCGTCGAAGACCGCGAGTCCACCGAGGGTCTGGATGCGCAGCACGCGTGGCCGGGAGGTGGATGGTGGTGACGAGATGGGATGCGGCTCGGGATCCAAACTACGGACGGCCATTCCCGGCAGCAAGTTCGCGATGTGTAATTCGATGTACGAAAAAGGGTTACGCCGGTGATTCCCGGGTGATCCGTGAGTGGCGCCGATTCCTACCTTGGGTCCTGTCCGGTCGGTGTGCTGCCGACCCGCTGTCACCACGACGACCTCAAGGAGGACCCATGTTCCAGCCCACCTCGATCCTCGGCATGGGCGCCGCCATACTGCTGGCGCTGCCCACCCCGGTTTCCACCGACGCGCAGTTCGTGATCTCCATCTCGGGTGCGCTCCGCATGACGGCCACCGGCAGCGCCGAGTACGGCGCACTGCCGGCCACGGCCGAGGTGCCGGCCGCATTTTCCATCACCCTGGGCGCCCAGAGCGAGAGCGGCGCACTCGTCCTGATGCAGCGCGTGGGCGCCATGCCGCTGGCTGGTCGCTATGCCGTGAGCGAGTGGAGCGGTCAGGAGGGCGCCGCCTTCAGCGCCATCTTCGTGGCCGGCTCGCCGGCCGAGCCGATCGGCGTGTTTCGCGGTGAGAGCGGTACGGTCACCATCACGGCCACGCGTCCGGGCCGCATCGAAGGGAAGTTCCGGATCGAGGCGCGCGGCTTCCTCGCCGCCGCCCCCGACCGGGACGACGTGAAGGTGACGCTCGACGGCACCTTCGTGGCGATGGGCAACCACACGGTGGCCATCGTGCACCAGATCTCGCCCGACATGCCCCTTTGATCGCCCGCCTCCCTCGCCGCCGTACCTGCCCGGGGCCTCGTGCCCCGGGCTATTCTTTCCGGCCATGCCACCGACACCCGCCGGCGTGAGCCGGCCCCGTACCCTGCTTGGCCGTCTCGGCCTCGATCGTCCCGAGCTGGTGGCATGGGCGATGTACGACTGGGCCAACTCGGCGTTCCTCACCGTCGTCGTCACGGCCGTCTTCCCGATCTACTATCGCAGTGTCGCCGCGAAGGGCCTCGATGCCACGGCAGCGACGGGCCGCTTCGGCATCGCCACCACGCTCGCGCTGGTCATCGCAGCCATCCTGGCGCCGCCATTGGGCACGCTCGCCGACCGCGCGGGCGGCAAGCTCCGGCTGCTGCGCATGTTTCTCGGCGTCGGCGTCGTAGCCACCGCCGCGCTCGCACTGGTGGGCGAAGGGGACTGGCTGCTTGGCCTCGCGCTCTTCGTGGTGGCCAACATCGGCGTCACGGGCAGCTTCGTGTTCTACGACTCGCTGCTGCCACACGTGGCGCGGCCGGAGGAGATGGACCGCGTCTCCTCCGCCGGCTACGCACTGGGATACGTCGGAGGCGGGCTGGTGCTGGCGATCGCGCTCGCCCTGATCATGGTCGGCCCGAAGCTCGGCCTGCCAGGGACGCTGCCGGTGCGCATCAGCTTCGTGCTGGTGGCGCTGTGGTGGGCGTTCTTCTCGCGGCCCCTGTTCCGCCGCGTGGGCGAGCCGCCGGCGAATGGCATTCCCGCTCCGCTTCGCGCCGTGGTGGGCGATGCATTCGCGCAGGTGGGCCGCACGCTCCGGGATCTGCGCGCCTTTCCGCAGGCGTTCCTCCTGCTGCTCGCGTTCCTCGTGTACAACGACGGCATCCAGACCATCATCCGGATGGCGACGATCTACGGCGAGGAGCTCCGGCTCGATCGCACCGTCATGATCGCCGCCATCGTGCTGGTGCAGTTCGTGGGCATCCCCTTCGCCTTTCTCTTCGGCTGGCTCGGCGACCGCATGGGTACGCGGCCCGCCATCTTCGTCGGCATCGCCGGGTACGTGCTGATCACCTTCCTCGGCTGGCGCCTCAGCACCACGCGTGAGTTCCTGATGCTCGCCGCGCTGGTCGGCATGGTGCAGGGCGGTACGCAGGCCCTCAGCCGCTCGCTCTTCGCGCGTATGATCCCCGCGCACAAGTCGGGAGAGTTCTTCGGCTTCTTCGCCATCTTCGAGAAGTTCGCCGGGATCTTCGGGCCGCTGCTCTTCTCCCTCTTCGTGTACGCGACGGGCTCGAGCCGGACGGCCATCCTGTCGACCCTCGTCTTCTTCGTGGCCGGCGCCGCGCTGCTCAGCCGCGTGAACGTCGCCGAGGGCGAGGCCGCGGCACGACGCGCCGAAGGACGCATGAGCGAGGACTCCCTTGCTCCCGTGCCGTCCACGCCCTAGAGTTGAATCGTGCACCCGACGACCCTGCCCTTCCGCATGAATTCCCTTCGAAAGCACACGCTTCGAAGCGGGGATGTCGTGTGGCAACCGGCCTGACGAGCGCCTGAACCCGGAGCACACGAAATCCCGCCGAGCGCCTGCGCCGGCGGGTTCGTCACTTATGGACGTCCTGCAGCTCACCCGGGACCTCGTGTCCATCGACTCCACCACGGGCCGTGAGGGTCCCGTGGCCGCCTTCGTCGCCGACCTGCTCGAGCGGCGCGGCTGGCACGTCACGCGCCAGCCCGTGCACGGCGAGCGCATGAACGTCTACGCCTGGCGCAGGCCGCCGCTCGTCGTGTTCTCGACCCACCTCGACACCGTGCCGCCCTTCATCCCGCTGCGCGAGGATCCCGCGACGCTCTTCGGTCGGGGCACCTGCGACGCCAAGGGACTCGCCGCGGCGATGATCACGGCCGCCGAGACGCTGCTGGCCGACGGGGAGGAACGCGTCGGGTTGCTCTTCCTGGTCGGCGAGGAGAACGGCTCCGACGGCGCGGCGGCAGCGAGCGCGCTGACGCCCAAGGGCCGCTATCTCATCAACGGCGAGCCCACCGAGGCCAAGCTGTGCGTGGGCCAGAAGGGCGTACTCCGCGTGGACGTGAAGGCGAAAGGCCGCGCCGCGCACTCGGCGTATCCGGAGGAAGGAGCGTCGGCCATCGTGGCGCTGCTCGAGACGCTGCGGCGCATCCGACGGCTGTCGCCCCCGTTCGACCCGCGGCTGGGACCGACCACGCTCAATGTCGGACTCATCAGCGGCGGCGTCGCGCCGAACGTGATTCCCGATGCGGCCGAGGCCGCGTTGCTCTTCCGCACCGTGGCCCCTACCGGCCCGCTGCGGCAGGCGGTGCTCGGCGCGGCGGAGCCGGGCGTCGAGATCACGTTCCCGCTCGAGATCCCGAGCGTGACGGCCGAGTCGCTGCCGGGCTGGGAGTGCACCACGGTGAACTTTGCGAGCGACCTGCCGTTCCTCGGCGACTGGGGCACCGGATACCAGTTCGGACCTGGTACCATCCGCGTGGCGCACACCGACGACGAGCAGATCACGAAGGCGGAGTTGCTCGATGGCGTCGCGCTCTACGTGCGCCTGGCGCGCGACCTGATCGCCCGGGAGATGAACGACTGATGAGCGCCCGCGTTCCCGTTGCGGTGCTCGGCGCCACAGGCACCGTCGGCCAGAAGTTCGTGCGGCT
>JBJMOZ010000001.1:0-3057 GCA_045803465.1 Gemmatimonadales bacterium
GTGGGTGCCACTGCCGGGGCACCAGCACCCTGCGCACGCTGTACGCGAGCCGTCCCTTGCTGGAGGCCTACGTGCGTGGCCGGCTCCGCGCGGTGCCGAACGTGACGTTCCTCGAGTGCTGCGATGTCCGCGGTCTCGAGATGTCGACCGACGGCAGTCGGGTCGTGGGTGTCGCGATCGAGCGGGCGAGGACCGCGTCGACGCTCGTGGCCGATGTCGTCGTCGACGCGACGGGCCGCGGCTCGCGCTCGCCCCAGTGGCTCGCGCACGCGGGCTTTCCCACCCCGGACGAGGAAGTCGTCGAGTGCCAGGCGGGCTACGCCACTCGCCATTATCGGCTGGAGCCGGGCCAGCTCGGGGGCATCAAGTCGGTGCTTGTCGCGCCGACGCCGGGCGTGCTGCGCGGCGCCGTCCTGGCTCAGCAGGAAGGCAGCCGCTGGATCCTCACGCTCATCGGCCTGATGGGCAATCGTCCACCCACGGACGACGCCGGGTTTCGCGCGTTCGCGAAATCACTGCCGTCGCGGGAGATCGCCGAGCTGGTGGAGACGGCAACGCCACTCGATGACGCGGTGCCGGCGTCGTATCCGAGCGATGTGCGCCGGCGCTACGATCGCGTGACCCGGTTTCCCGAAGGCTACGTCGTGCTGGGCGACGCGATCTGCAGCTTCAACCCGATGTACGGACAGGGCATGTCGGTCGCAGCCCTCGAGTGCGTCGCATTGGCCGATACGCTCGCGGAGGCGGCTGACGGCAACCTCGGGCAGCGCTTCTTCCAGCGCGCGGCGCCGGTGCTCGACACCCCGTGGATGCTGGCGGCAGGCAACGACCTTCGGTTGACGAAGCCGGATGCCCCGGTCGGTCGCGCGACGAAGTTCGTGCGCTGGTACATGGATCGGCTGCACCGCGTGGCACGCACCGACATCATCGTGGCGACGGCGTTCCTGCGCGTGGCGGGCCTTCTCGAGCCGCCCGGCAGCCTCTTCAAGCCGGCGCTGGCCCTCCGGGTGCTCGGCAGCCGCCACTGATGTCGGGATTCATGGCGTGGCGCCGCCCACCAGGTGGCGCCGCACGAATTCCGCCATGACCTGGAACTGGAAGTCCTGGCTCGCCTTCTTCGCGGCGCCATGCCCTTCCCCGGCGTCGAGCAGGTACCACGCGGCCCCACCGTTCTTCCGCACCGCCGCCACCATCTGGTCGGCTTCCGTCTTCGGCACGCGCGGGTCGTTCGCTCCCTGGATAACGAGCATCGGCTTGGAGACGCGGCTGGCATTGTTGACGGGCGCCGTGCGCTCCATGAACTCGCGCAGCGCGGGATCGCGCTCGTCGCCGTACTCCACGCGGCGCAGGTCGCGGCGGTAGCCGGAAGTGTTCTCCAGGAAGGTGCGCAGGTTCGAGATGCCGACGATGTCGATGCTGCAGCAGATGCGGGCATCGTAGGTCGTGGCCGTCATGAGCGTCATGTAGCCGCCGTAGCTGCCGCCCATCACCAGCACACGCGACGGGTCGAGGGTCGGCTCGCGCGCGATCCAGTCGAGCAGTGCGCCGATGTCACGCACCGAGTCCTCGCGCTTGAGCCCGTTGTCGAGCGACACGAAGGAGCGGCCGAAGCCGGTGGAACCGCGCACGTTGGGCGCCAGGATCGCGACACCGAGCTCATGCAGGTAGTAGTTGCTTCGCCCCATGAACCCCGGCCGTTCCTGCGATTCGGGACCGCCATGGATGTCGATGATCACGGGCCGGCGGCCCGTGAACCGGGCGGGCGGCCGGTAGAGAAAGCCGGTGATCTCGCGCCCATCGAAGCTCGTCCAGCGCACCGATTCCGGGTCGCGCAGGTCCGCCACGTTCACGCCGCCAAGCTCGCTCTCGGTCCAGCGCACGACGCGCTGCGTCGTGGCGTCGTACGACCAGGCGTCCGCCGGCGAGCGCGCGCTGCTCAGCGTGAAACCGAGCACGTTGCCGTCGGGCCGCCAGCGCATGCCGCCGATCACACCTGTTGGCATTCCTTTCACGAGGCGGGGTGCACGCGCCGCGGTGCTCATCACGTACAGCCGTGATTGTCCCGCATCGTTCACGGTGAACGCGAGCCGCCGGCCGTCGCGCGTGAGCGCCGTGGCCTCCACCTCGCCGGCTGGTGTGCCCTCGAGCGGCGTGACCACGCCTGTCCCGAGATCGAGCGTGGCGAGCCGGTCGAACTCTCCACCGAGGTCGGAGAGAATCCAGGCGCGGCGCCCGTCCGGCATGATCCCCGCCGCGGCGTAGGTCGCATTCGCCGAGGCTCCGGTCGTGTCGCGAGGCAGCAGCAGCTCGGCGCGGCCGGTCGAGAGGTCGAGCCGCCAGACACGGCTTTGCTCCACCGAGCGATACTCGCCCAGCAGCAGCCCGCGACCATCGGGAAGCCAACCACCCACGGACCATCCACCGCCCTTGGCCTCGTAGACCAGCTTGCGCGACGCGGGATCGCGTGGGTCCATCACCCAGATGTCGCGATCGGTACCGTTGCGCATGGTGGAGGCGAAGGCGATGCGGTCGCCGGCCCGCGACCACGCCACGCCCCCGTTCTGCGACTTCTGCCCATCGGTGAGCAGCACCGTATCGCCGGTCGCGGGATCGAATCGGAACAGCTGCACGAATTCGTCGCCGTTGCGGTCCATGCCGATCACGATCGGGGTGCCGCGCACGGCGCTCAGCGAGGCGCTGCCCAGCGGCTGCTCGAAGAAGGAGAGCTGGATGCGCGCGCCACCCGGTGTGCGCACGCGGTGCAGCTGCGCGGCGTTGGCGAAGCGCGTCCGGATGAACATCTCCCGCGTAGCGGGATCCCAACCCAGGAAGGCGGCGCTGCGGGCCTCGGTGAAGCGTCGCAGCCGAGCCGGAAGATCGGCTGGGAGCGCCGGGACGCCCGTCAGCTCGATGCCGGGGGGTATCTCGAGCGACTTCTCCTGCGCAACCGATGGCGACGGGAGGAAGAGCGAAGCGGCAGCAAGGACGGCTGCGGAGAATTTGTGCATGACTCCAACCTGACCGAGGGAACGATGACGTGCCATTGCTTCGGGATTT
>JBJMOZ010000029.1:0-4469 GCA_045803465.1 Gemmatimonadales bacterium
GAGCCAGTAGCCGCCGAGCGTGGTGAGCATCGGCACGCGCGTGTCGCCGGCGCCGCGCAGGATGCCGGTGGTGACCGCCTGTGCGCCATCGAACAGTTGGAACACGCCGGCCACGGGCAGCAGGGTCGCCGCCAATTGCACGGTGGCGGCGTCGGTGGTGTAGAGGTGCGCGAGCGGCTCCGGAAGCAGCAGGAACGCCACGGCGGTGAACGCCATGAAGCCCACTCCGAACGCCACGGCGGCTCGCGCCGCGCCGCGAGCGCTCTCCTGGTCGCCTGCGCCGATGGCGTGACCCACCAGCACGGCACCGGCCTGTCCCACGCCCAGCGGCACCATGAAGGTGAGCGACGCGAGGTTGATGGCCACCTGGTGCGCCGCCACCGCGGTAGTCCCGATGCGGCCCATCAGCAGTGCGACGGCGCCGAAGGCCGTGTACTCGAGCATGGCCTGCAAGCCGATGGGTGCGCCGATCCGGAGCGTCTGCCACAGCGGCGCGGAAGCGAGCGCCGCGCGACGCGGCGGGAGCAGGGCAGGCCTCAGGGCGTCCCACGAGAGTGCGAGCAACAGGAAGGGCAGCAGCCAGCGGCCGATCGACGTGGCGACGGCCGCGCCCGCCACGCCCATCGCCGGCGCACCGAGACGTCCGTAGATCAGCATCCAGTCGAGCAGCACGTTGAGCAGGTTGGCCGCCACGATCGTGATGATGATCGGCTGCATGCGCGTGAGGGCCTGCAGGCTCTGCCGCTGCACCACGAAGATGTAGAAGGGCAGCACGCCCGGGGCGCAGTAACGCGCATAGGCCCCGGCCAGCGGCACCACCTCGGCAGGCTGCCCGAGTGCTGCCAACACCGGCTCGGCGAAGAACAGCACCAGCGTGGAGGGAATGGAGAGCAGCAGCGCGAGGACGTGCCCGCGCTGTACGCCTCGCGCGACGCCCTCGTGGTCGCGGGCGCCCACGGCCTGGGCCACCACGGGATCGAGCGCGAAGAGCGCGCCCATGCCGAAGATGGTGGCGGCGAAGAAGTACAGGTTGCCAAGCGCCACGCCCGCGAGCGACGCCGCCGAAAGGCGCCCCACCATGATGGTGTCCACGACACCCATCAGCATGAGTCCGACCTGCACCCCGACCACGGGAAGGGCGAGCGCGAGCAGTGCCCGGCTGTCGGCGAGCGACGGGAGGATGCGTCTGGGTAGATTACGCTCGGACATGATCCAGGCGGTCGGTCGACAATGGTTCAAGGCCTCAAGCAGGCAGCGGGTGGCGGCGCGTGGAGCAAGCTAACTCGCTTGGGTGAAAACAAGGGAAGCGCCAACGGCCGCAGCGCGCCTGCGCCGAAGGAGCCGAAGAAGCGGGTGAGCTCGCAGGTGGTCTGGCGCGAGGCGCGGGAATTGATCGCGCGCTATCGCAGGCAGCTGGCGGTGGGGCTCTTCCTGATGCTGGTCAACCGACTGGCGGGCCTCGTGCTGCCCGCCAGCTCGAAGGTGCTCATCGACAGCGTGCTGCCGCAGCGACGCGGCGACCTGCTCTGGGAGCTCGCGCTGGCGGTGCTGCTCGCCACGGCGGTGCAGGCGGTCACGTCGTTCGGCCTGTCGCAAGTGATGAGCATCGCGGCGCAGCGCGCCATCACCGAGCTCCGCAAGAGCGTGCAGGAGCACGTGCTGCGGCTGCCGGTGGGGTACTTCGACTCGACCAAGACGGGCGTGCTCATCTCGCGCATCATGTCGGACGCGGAGGGCATCCGGAACCTCGTGGGCACGGGCATCGTGCAGCTGGCGGGCGGCCTCCTCACGGCCGTGATCGCGCTGGGCGTGCTGTTCTGGCTCAACTGGCAGCTCACCTCGCTCACCCTCACGGTGCTGCTGTCGTTCGGCGGCGTGATGGCGGTGGCATTCAGCCGCCTCCGGCCGATCTTCCGCGAGCGCGGGGCGATCAACGCCGAGGTGAGTGGCCGCCTGGCGGAGACGGTGGGCGGCGTGCGGCTGGTGAAGACCTACACGGCCGAGCGGCGCGAGAAGCTCGTCTTCGCGCGCGGCGTGCACCGGCTCTTCCGCAACGTCGCGGCGACGATCACCGCGATCTCGCTGGTGACGGCCGTGACGACGATCATCACGGGCATCGTGGGCGTGCTGCTGATCGTGGTGGGCGGCCACTCGATCATCGCCGGCGACATGACGCTCGGCGACTTCATCATGTACATCTTCTTCATCGGGCTGGTGGCGGCGCCGCTGGTGCAGATCGCCTCCATCGGCACGCAGGTATCGGAGGCCTTCGCGGGACTCGATCGCATCCGCGAGGTGCGCGGCCTGCTCACCGAGGACCACGACGACGCCAACCGCCTGCCCGTGGCGGAGCTCGAGGGCAGGGTGGTCTTCGACCACGTGACCTTCGAGTACGTGGCCGGCGTCCCGGTGCTCAACGACGTCTCCTTCGTGGCGCCCGCGGGCTCGACCACCGCCCTCGTGGGCTCCAGCGGATCGGGCAAGAGCACGCTGCTGAGCCTGGTGCTGGCGTTCAACCGCCCGCAGTCGGGCCGGGTGCTCGTGGACGGCATGGACCTCGCCACGCTGCGGCTGCACGACTACCGCTCGCAACTCGGCGTGGTGCTGCAGGACAACTTCCTGTTCGACGGCTCGATCGGCGACAACATCGCGTTCTCGAAGCCCGACGCCACGCGCGGCGAGATCCTCGCGGCAGCGCACCTGGCGCACTGCGACGAGTTCGTGGCGCGATTCCCCGAGGGGATCGACACGGTGGTGGGCGAGCGCGGCGTGAAGCTCTCGGGCGGGCAGCGCCAGCGGGTCGCCATCGCGCGCGCCATCCTGGCCGAGCCGCGGATACTCATCCTCGACGAGGCCACTTCGAGCCTCGACAGCGAGAGCGAGGCGCTGATCCGCGACGGGCTGCATCGGCTGCGGCAGGGCCGGACCACGTTCGTGATCGCACACCGGCTCTCGACGATCGCGAGCGCCGACCAGATCCTCGTGCTCGAGCATGGGGCCATCGTGGAGCGCGGCACGCAGGACGAACTGCTCGCGCTTGGCGGACGCTACCGGCAGCTGTACGAGAAGCAGTACGGCCTCGAGACCGACCGCTTCATCAACCCCGGCGAGGACTTCACGCCGGCGCCGCCGTCGCCGCGCGAGGGGATTCAGGCCGCGGCAGGACGTCGGGTCGGCCTGTAAGCGGCATGAACCTTCTCGTCGCTCTGGCGCTCGTCGCCTCCCAGGCCGCCGCCCCACCCGACACGGGCGTCACCGCCTTCGTCGACGTCACCGTCATCCCGATGGATACCGAACGGCTCGTGCCCGGCCAGACCGTGCTCGTGCGCGACGGTCGCATCACGGCCATCGGCCGCTCCGGTGCGGTGCAGGTGCCTCGCGGTGCCCGTCGCATCGAGGCCAGGGGGAAGTATCTCCTGCCGGGTCTCGCCGAGATGCACGCCCACGTGCCGGGCGGCAACGCGTCCAATGCGGACATCGCGCGCGTGCTGCTGCTCTACACCGCCAATGGCATCACCACCATCCGGGGCATGCTCGGGCATCCGCGCCACCTCGAGCTGCGGGCGGCACTCGCCCGCGGCGACGTGCTGGGCCCGCGACTCATCACGGCGGGTCCCTCGCTCAACGGCAACAGCGTGCCGGACGGGGCCACGGCGCAGCGGCTGGTCGCCGAGCAGAAGGCGGCCGGCTACGACTTCCTCAAGATCCACCCCGGCATCGGCCGGTCGACGTTCGACTCGCTGGCCGCGGCGGCCGTGGGACACGGCATGCGCCTGGCGGGGCACGTCCCGCTCGACGTCACGCTCGATGGCGCGCTGCGGCACCACTTCTGGACCATCGATCACCTCGACGGCTACGCCGAGGCGCTGGCTGCCGGGAACGTGCCGGCGCCTGCGCCGGCGTCGGAGTTCTTCGGCGGCAACCTCACACCGTGGTTCGACACGACACGCATCGGCGATCTCGTGCGCCGTACCGTGGCAGCCGGGGTCGCGCAGGTGCCCACCGAGATCCTGTTCGAGAACATCGCGGCGTACGCATCCGTCGACCTGCTTCGCGCCCGTCCCGAGCATCGCTACGTGCCGGCGAAGACGCTGGACCAGTGGGCGACGCAGACGGAGTCGATCGTGGAAGGGCTCGGTCCCGATGCCCTCGGACGGCTCGTCGCGATGCGACGCCGGCTGATCAAGGCGATGCAGGACGGTGGCGTGCTGCTGGTGCTCGGGTCCGACGCGCCGCAGATCTGGAACGTGCCCGGCTTCTCGATGCACCGTGAGCTCGAGTCCCTGGTGGCGGCGGGCCTGACGCCCTACCAGGCGCTTCGGACCGGCACCACGAACGTCGCGACGCTGCTCGGGGAGCCTGCGCCCGCGGGCACCGTGGCCGTCGGCGCGCGGGCTGACATGGTGCTGCTCGACGCGAACCCGCTGGAGGACATCTCGCGAACGCGGGCGATCGCGGGAGTCATGCTG
>JBJMOZ010000103.1:0-4030 GCA_045803465.1 Gemmatimonadales bacterium
CGGCAGCTGGCGAGCGTTCGTACGCTCAACGAGTTCCACAATATCGTCGAGCGCCGCTACGCGCTCACTCTGCGTCATTCCTGCGCTGAAGTGAAGCTTGAGCTTGGCCAAAGCTACAGTTGCCACTTCTTCCATAGGCCACGGTATACCATCTGATTCTGCGATAAGCGAGATTAGATCTGGCAGCAGCGCGTCATCGTACGACTGGCTGTGAATCAGGGTTGCAAGATCTACTGCAGCCAGAGCAGCAGAAGTGTCCGCCGGTCGGTTGCGGATTATGGATCGCATTATGGCAATTGTCTCGACAAGCTCGGACGGCAAGAGGCGATTTAGTCCTACCATTGCCGTTCTGAAATGCATAATGCCGAGGGAACTGGCCTGCGCGCTAGGATCGATTGCAAGAAGGTTTAGCGAGTCTTCCCAGCGTCCTTGTTCTTGGATCAATTCGCTGAGAATGAGAACGGCCACCGTCCTCTTTTCACCTTTGAACTGATCTAGGGCTGACGACAGGCGGAACTCAGCCTCATGGCTGGCTCCGCGCCGTATCGCGCCTTTTGCGCCGTCGAGCAAATACTCCATCGCCTCCTCGCTGCGTCCCGATCGCATGCAGTGCCAGGCAATGTCGAGTCCATTGTCCCGCTCGCCGCGCTCGGCCCGCTGAATCAGCTCGTCCGCCACCCGTCCATGCAGCAGGCGCCGCAACGAGAGCGGTACCGACATGTACGCCTGTCCACGCACCAGATCGTTGGCGAACTCGAGGCCGGTGCCGCCGTCGCGCAGGATGCGCAGGTCGGTCAGGCGACCCAGGCCGTGCATCATCTGGCTGGCCGTGAGGTCGGCGAGGGCGTACATGCCCGGCTCGTTGAGGTGGCGCCCGAGGATGGCGGACGTGTAGAGCACCATGCGCGTGTCGCCCTCGAGACCGCCGAAGAGGCGGTCGAGGACCAGGTGGTACGTCTCGGTGGCCGCCTCGTGATGATGCGGAGCCGGCGTGATGGCATCGAGCTGCAGCGCGAGCGAGGCTCCCCCGCTCTGGTGCCACTCGCGCAGCAGCAGCTCGAGCACCAGCGGGATGCCACCCGAGGCGTTCACCAGCGCGCGGCGGCCCACGATACCGAGCTCCTCGGGCTCGTCGGCGAGGAGGCGGTCGAGCAGCACCGTGGCATCCTCCTCGGCCAAGGGGCGGATCCGGAGCGTCTCGATCCCGACGCTGGCGCCCTGCTCCAGCAGCCGGCGCGCGTTCTCGGAGCGGCGCAGCTCGCCGGGACGGGCAAGGAAGAGCATCAGGATCTGCTGTCCGGCCAGATGCCGGAGCACGTAGTGCATCACCGCGAGACTCACGTCGTCGCAGTTGTGCATGTCGTCCACGATGACGATGAGCGGGTGCTCCTCGGCGACCGCCTGCATCAGCGCGAACGTGGCCTCCGAGAACCGCACCCGCGACGCCTCGCCCTGCGTCGCCAGCGGCTCGGGAAGGT
Source organism: Gemmatimonadales bacterium (assembly GCA_045803465.1). GTDB lineage: Bacteria > Gemmatimonadota > Gemmatimonadetes > Gemmatimonadales > GWC2-71-9 > JAGGAG01. The sequence goes on from JBJMOZ010000103.1 coordinate 1,479, forward strand.
TGGCGAACCGGCGCCGCACCGCCGGGATGTGCTGCGCCAGCTCGGCCAGCTGTTCGGGCGGCGTCGCCGTGGCGCCCTGGCGATCCACCAGCTGCACGATGAGCTCCGAGACCGCCGCGTACGGCAGCTCGTGCTCGAGCTCGTGGCACTGCGTGCGTGTCACCGTGCCGCCCTCGAGCGCCGCCACCGCACTGATGCGCTCCACCAACGTGCTCTTGCCCACCCCGGAGTCCCCGAAGAGCAGGCGATGCCGGGGCTCCCCGCGCATCGTGGATTCCCATCCCTCGTAGAGCTGCCGGTACTCCTCGGCGCGGCCCACGAATGGACGGTCGCGCCACTGGTCCATGCGCACCGCGGGGATGTCCACGCTGCCCGGCCGCTCCCAACCGCGCCGGCGCAGCCGCAGCGACATGCCTTCCAGCAGGTCGGAGGGCACGGCGCCCAGCTGGCTGGCCAGTTCCACCTTCCAGTGCTCGAACAGCCGCAGCGAACCGAGCCGGTCGCCGGCAAACGCGCGGGACTCCATACGCGCCCGTACGGCGTCCTCGCTGAGTTCATCGAAGCGGGACAGCCGGTCCCCAAGTCGGCCGAGCTCCGGGAAATTGCCCGTGCGCCGCGCACGATCGATGAGGGTGACCAGCGCGTCGTGGATGTGCGGCACCAGCCCCGCCCGCTGCCCCTCCTTCCAGTGCGCGAACCCCATCGCATCGGGCAACTCGAAGCCCTCGAGGAAGCCGTCCACGTCCAGCGGCCCGTCGACCTCGTTGCCCAGCACGTCGCCACTGATGAGGCGCTGCAGGTCGAGGCTCACGAGGTCGGTGCGCAGGCGTACCCGGTCCCCCGTCGTTTCCACGGCGGATTTCCCGAGCCGGCGACGAACCTCCGAGATGGCATTGGCCAGCGAGTGCCGGGCCTCGGGGCTCGCCGCGCGCGACCACAACAGGTCGGCGAGCGCCTCCCGCGTATGCGGGCGCGGCTCGGCGGCGAGGTAGACCAGAAGGCCGAGCGCCTTGCGGGTGCGGAACGGCAGCGGCCGACCGACCGGCGACATCAGGGCGGGCTCGCCCAAGGTCTTCAGGTAGTGGCGAATGGTCGTCGGGGGCTGAGGTGAGCGACAACACTACTAGTTCGGCATCAACCATCCGTCAACATCATGCCGTGCTTGTACTTACATCGGCAGCTCAACTGGCGTGGCCAATCAGCCGCGTGATGCTCGGGTCGAAGCCGACAGTCCAGGCGCAATTTCGACAGCCCCGACATGCTAGCGCCTGACTGCGACAATGCATCGCATTTCGGGCACGGGCATTGCTTTTCGAGAGACCGACGCCGTGGGCAATTCGTCGGCGGCGTCGAGACAACTTCGTGTGCCGCAAGCATCTGACACACGAGCGCCGCCTCATTCGACGTAACACGGACACCCTCGGTGCCATTGCAGATGTCCACGACACTCCTTGCACGCGCAGGCGTCTGCGCGAGATTCCTCGCCGTGCTGTCTCTCACGGCTTGTGCCGCTGGCGACGCCGATGGCGCACCGTTCAACGCCGACGGCACCACCGCCGATCTCGCGGCCATCGCCCAGGCGTATCGAACGCCCGCGGTGGTCAGCTTCGCCGCTTCCCGCGCACTGATCGACCGCGCCCTTGGCGCGCCGACCGTGACGCCCGCCACGGCACTGGTCGGGGCACGCAGTCGGGGTCAGTTCGGGGCGCAGGTGCGAAGCTTCGCCCGGCGCGCCCATGCCGCGGCAACGCGCACCGACGAGCCGCGCCCGGCGGGAATCGCCATCCTCCCGGCGCACATTCACGGCGCCACGTTTCTCTGGGAGCCGCGCCGGGGCCGTTACATGGCCGGCCGCGAATCCGGCGCCCCGGCGCACGGTGTCCGGTTCGTGCTCTACGCCGTCGACCCGGGCACGGGCCGGCCCGCCGAGCCGCTGCGGCCGGTCGGCCATGTGGATGTCACCGACTCCGTGACGCCGGCCGCCAGCGCGGTACGACTCCGGGTCGTGTCGGAACGGACGACTTGGCTGGATTACGCGGTGACGGCCGATCGCACTTCCGACGGCGCCGCCGTCACGCTCCAGGGCTTCGTCACCAACGGCGCGGATCGGGTGGCCTTCGACGTCCAGGCGACGCTCGGCATCGATGAGCGCGATGACGCCGGCCGGATCGATTACCGCCTCGCCGTCCCATCGCGCGATCTGGCCCTGCAGTGGACCGTGGCCCTCGGCGGCCTGCGTTCCGTCACGCAGCCCATGTCGCTCGATCTGGCCCTCGGCAGCGCCGAGGGCTCCGTGCTCCTCGGCGGCACCGTGACCGGCGACGCCGGTACCCTGCACGTACTCGCGAACAACGTCCCGGTCTCCACCGTCTCGCTCTCACGGAACGGCATCGCACTCGTGCGACCCGATGGCACGGAGCTCGATTCGGCCGAGGCGCGCGCCCTGCGCCACGTGCTCAGCTCCGTGGAGGATGCGAGTCGGTTCTCCGACCTGCTGCTGGCGCCCGTGGCGTCGGTGATGTAGCCGACTCCCGCCTGACAATGCACGAGGG
>JBJMOZ010000136.1:0-23164 GCA_045803465.1 Gemmatimonadales bacterium
TGAGCGGCGGCTCGGGGTGCTGCGGCAACCCCCCCACGAAAATCTTGACCGACTGCGCGTCGCCGATGCGGCGAATCCCCTCGGCGGCGATGATGTTGACCATCCCGGGTGCGAGACCGCAATCGGGAATGACGGAGACACCGCAAGCGCGCGCCCGGTCGTGCAACTTCTTCTGCTCGAGCACGATCTCGGTGTTGCCGCCAAGATCGGAGAAGTGGCAGTTGCCCTCGACGGCGAGCGCCGCCATGTGGCCGTTGAAATAGTAGGGCAGCGCGCTCATGGCTGCGTCGTGGTCCTGCATGAGCACGCGCACCGCCGCGTGATCGTTCACGTCGAGCTGCGCCACCTTCAGGCGCTCGGACCGGCTCGCCTTCAGGAAGGCGGGAAGCTTGTCCGTATGGAGATCGGCGATGGTGACGTGGGTGATACCCTTGCTGCGCAGCAGGTCCCACGCGCAGGCCGCCCCCTGCAGTCCGGCGCCCAACACCAGCATTCGCATGCACTTGCTCCCTGTAATTCCCCCGGCCCCAGTGGCTCGAAGGCGCGGTAAGCTAGTCAGGGCGCAAGCTGAACGGGACTGGAGGCGTGTGCCGTGCCTGCACGATCAAAGGTCGACGTTGACGAGCGATTCCTTCAGCGCCGGCTTGAGCGACTGCCAGATGCCGGCCCAGAACGACTCCCACGGCCGGCGCACATGCGCCACCTTGCCCGAAACCGGTGGCTTGCCGGGATTCGACGGGTTGTTCGTGCGCACGACGGTGTTGGCCGCAACGGTCATCACGCTGCGCTTCACGCCCTTGAAGAAGCCCTTGATCCCCTTCTCTTCCTTCTTCTGCTTCGCCGTCTGCGGAATGGTCACGCCCAGGTTGCGATATTGCGGGACCAGGATGCCCGAGTAGACACCGTTGCGCACGTGCGCATCGAGCAGCAGCGAGGTGAACTCGCCTTCCTTGACCTGGGCGCCCACGAGTGGGCCAAGGATCTCGTTGAGGGCCGTGGCGTTCATGCGCCCGAGGCGCGCACGGTAGCGCGCGTCGAAATGCGGCGACAGGAGCGGGAACTCGATCAGCGCCTCCAGCGTGCCCGCTCCCATGAACCTGGCCGTGGCATCGAGGCGCAGCGGCGTACTGTCGGTCTGCCGGCGTGGATCGTTGGAGAGATTGGTGACCGCCGCCTCGATGTCCTCGAAGCGCAGGCGCCCCGGCTTGTCGGCCGTCGCGGCACGCTCGGCATACTGCACGCGCGACTTGTGCAGGATCACCGAGTCGATCGAGAGCGTTCCCCGCAGCGCCGCCACGCGCTGCTGCGGCGAGGGCCTGGCCTTCTTCGGGGCGGGATTGGCGGGCAGGCGCTTGTCGGTCAGCAGGTCGAGCTCGAAGCCGTCGAGCACGACGCGCCGCACCGACAGCTGCGTGCCCCGCATGACGCCGGCCCAATCGAGGCCTTCCACCGCCAGGTGATCGGCGCCCACCTGCAGGCGCGCACCACGATACTTCCGGTCCTTCAGGTAGCCCGCATCGCCGCCGCGTGGCGCGAGCCGGACGCTGTCGACGCGCAGCGTCGAATCCCTGAAGCTGCCCACCAGTCCGGCGAAGGTGAGCCGGTCGGTCTTGCCCAGGTCGCCCGCGAAGGCGCTGGCCTCGAGCCGCACGTCCCCGGCGCGGAACGGTGTCGTGGCCTCGCGCCGCGGGTCGAACGTCACGTGGTCGAGTTCCAGCGACAGCCCGCCGAGTTCGAGCTCCTGCGGGCCTTCCTCGAACGGCAGCACGAGCCGCCCGCTCATGTTGCCGAAGCGCACGCGATCCACGATCGCGAGCGGCTCGCCGGCCGCGGCCTTCTGCTCGCCGATCTCGATCAGTGTCGGCTTTGCGGCGCCCTCCGTCGGCTGGGGCGCAGCGGGAGGGAGGGGAGCAGCCGCCGTGTCGCGTGTCACTGCGCTGTCGCGATAGATCGGCGGCAGGACGACGACCGTGCGCACCGAGTCGAAGCCCACCTCAGCGGCGTGGAGCCGCCGGCTGCTCAGCACTTCCCACGCGTTGACGCCGGTGATCCGGCCGTTGTGCACCGACGTGGTGAGCGTAGGCAGCGGTTCGAACCGGGACTGATTGCGCACCACGTCGGTACCGACGACCAGCGAGTCGAACTGGAAGCTGCGCGAGGCGGGGTGGTAGCGCAGGTGATACAGCTTGACCTGGTACACCGAGTCCGAAAGCACGGCCACGCGGTGCGCGATCCATGACTGTCCCGCCGAGTGCAGCAACTGGTTGCCGCGCTGGTACAGGAAGGCGTACATGCCGAGGGCGCCGAGCGCGACGAAAATGGCCGCGCCGAGCGCGATGCGTACCGGTCGTGTGAGGGGCATGGCCGATATATAGTGGAGCCGGGCCCGTGTGCAGTAGATTTCCTTCATGACCGCACCAGGCACCCCCGCCTCCCGACGCGACGGGGAGGGCACCCGCCAACGGCTCCTCCGCGCCGCGCTCGAGCTCTACACCAGCATCGGGTTCCGGGCCACGACGACCCCGGCCATCGCCGCGAAGGCGGGTGTGGCCGAGGGCACCATCTATCGCCACTTCACGAGCAAGGAACATCTCCTCAACGAGGTGTATCGCGGCGCGCAGAAGTGGGCGGTGTCGGTCGTGAAGGATATCGAAGACACCGAGAAGGGTCTCAGGGCGCAGGATCGTCTGGCGCGGTTGGCGCGACGGTTCTTCGAGGCCGCGGATCGCGACCCGGCGGCGCTCCGCATGCTGTTGCTCGTGCGCGAGGACCGCAACCTCGACGAGAAGAGCCGCGAGTCGGCACGCGAGTTCCGCGACTCGCTGCAGCAGATCGTGGCGAGCGGCAAATCGGATGGCCTGGTGCGCCCTGGGCCCGCGGACCTGTGGTCGTCGGTGTGGCTCGCGATGGTGGCGTTCGCGGCCGAGAAGGTGGCGAGCCGCGAGTGGGACGCGAATCACCCGCACCTGGCGCTCGTCGTGGGCTCGGCGTGGAACGCGATCGCCGTGCGTCCGGTGGTGGACGGCGGCTGAGCGCTACGGCGCGTCCTGCCCGGCGCGCTTGCCCAGGAAGGCCGTGAAGTCCCGCGCGTGCTCGAGACGCTCGGGCAGGCGCGCGCGGCGCGCGAGGCCCGGCCCGACCGGCCGCACCACCAGCTCCGACCCCTCGAGATATCCCACTGAATCCGCGCCCCACGCGATCGGATCGCGTCCACTCGGTGAAAGCGACGACGGGGTTCCCGAGGCACCGATGACGCAGATCCCGGCGTCGCCTGCGCAGGGTTCGATGCGCGCGAACGGCGGATCGCCGGCGTAGACGGCGAACGCGCTGTCGGTGCGAAGCGCTTCGGTGGGCATGATGCGACGGGGCTCGCCGGGCGCCGGCGGCGCGTCGATCAGCCAGACGCCGTCGGTGGTGCGGACCACGATCCGTCCACGTCCAGCCCAGGCCACGCGCGTGGGCACGGCCGCCTCCTCGGGCAACTCGAGCTCGCGCTCGGCGCCGTTCAGCAGGTTCATCAGCCAGACGCGACGGTGCACGGTGTCGGCGGAGCTGCGCGCGCGCAGGAATGCAATCACGTCGCCGTCGGGCGAGAGCGCCGGGGCGCTCTCGGCGGGGAGGCTGAACGTCAGCTGCACCGATTCCCCGCCGCCGGTGTGCATGGCCCACAGGTCCCCGCGCCCGTCGGGCGCATCGGCGACGAACACCACGTACGGATCCTCGCCCGCCTCGATGCGATGACGCATGGGCGGCAGCGGCCCGCAGGCGGCGAGCAGGAGCAGGCTAGCGAGCCACCACGGTCGCATCGAGCAGCCATTTCTGGTTGGGGTCCACGACGAGCTGCCCGGGGGCACGCGCGAGCTTCCTCGTGGTGTGGCGCGTGACGCGCTCGCGCACGTCCACCGTGATCACCTCGCCGTCGAACGCGAGCTCGAGCTTCGGGATGCGCCGCAGGCCCCATGCATCGGACTGCATCTGCGTGATCTCCACCACCGCCGTCCGGCCACGCGGGGCCCAGCGCACCTGGAGCACCGGCAACCCGGGCAGCGTGAAGGCCTCGCGAAAGAACCAGCCCAGCGACTGGCCGCTCGCCTGTTCCATGCTGCGCTGCAGGTCGTCGCTCAGCGCCGTGCCGTCGCGGTGGTCTGCGTAATAGTCACGCAGGCCGCGTACGAATGTCGAATCGCCGACAAGGCCCCGCAACTCGTGCAGCATCCAGGCGGCCTTGCCGTAGTTGTTCTCGTTCAGCAGGCCCATCAGGTCGGTGGCCGCCGTGTCGATGATGGGACGGTCGAGGTCGCCGATGCCGCCCTGTACCGCACCGCGGCGGACGCGCTGCACGAAATGCGTCTCCGACGACGTCATGGATGCGCGAAACGCCTGCGCACCTTCGGAGTGCTCGGTCCACAGCTCCGCCAGATAGGTGGCCAGTCCTTCCGACAGCCAGAGGTGGTGCCAGTCGCGCTCGGTGACTGCATCGCCGAACCACTGGTGCGCCGTCTCGTGGGCGATGACGCTCTCGGTGAGGTCGCGCCTGCGAAAGCTCGGCGTGGGGTAGAAGATCGCCGTCGCGTTCTCCATGCCGCCGAACGTCGTGCTGGACTGCACGTGCGCGAGCGACGGATACGGGAACGGGCCGACGAGCGTCGAGAAGAACTCCACGATCTTCGGCGCCACCGCAAACCGCTCGGCCGCGTACGCCGAATCCTCGGGGAAGCTCCACACCGACTGTGGCACGCACTTCACGGCACACGCCGACTCGCCGAGCGGCGTGACCGACATCGTCCCGGCACCGAGGACGAAGTTGTAGGGGGACACGGGCTCATCGAGCCGGTACTGCCACGTCGCGCGATCGCGTGCCAGCGTGTCCACGCGCACCAGGACACCGTTCGCGATCACCTTGAGGCCGGCGGGCACCTCGACGCGGAAGCTCACGGTAGCCTTGTCGGAGGGATGATCCTGCACCGGCAGCCAGCGATGCGCGCGGTCGGGCCAGTTGTCGGCGAAGAAGGTGCGGCGCCCGGTGGCGGAGTCGACCTGCACCAGCAGCCCGTCCCGCGCGGTGCCGTGATAGCGGATGCGCGTCTTGAGCGAGTCGCCCGCGCCCTTCTCGTGCGGGATGTACACGATGGCCTCGTTCCGCCCGAACGAGGTGCGGTACATGCGCGTGTTCTCGCGGCCGTCCACGAGCACGCGCACCACGCGCATCGCCGAGTCGAGCGGCACCACCACCGGATCGGAGGAGCCGAGGCGCCAGGTGGTCTCCACCTCGCCGACGATGTGCCCGCCGGTGTCGCTCACCGCGATGCTGATGTCGTAGTGCAGCGCATCGTGCACGCGCCGGCCGGTGTCGGGTGTCGCCGTGAGCGGGGATTGCAGCGCGGCAAGCAGCGACAGCATAACCACCGCGCTCACGCCGGCACCTCGACGTCCACCGCGAGGCGTCCGGCGCGGATCGGCGCGAGCACGCGCTGCACCACGTCGACATGCGCGGGATGCTCGGCATAGCGCTGCACGGCGGCCATGTCGTCGAGGTCCACGACGAGCACGTAGGGCCATTCGGCGGCGCCGGGCGCGAGGTTGGGCCCGAACGCGATACGCCGAACCTCCGGAACCAGCCCCGCGAGTCCGAGCAGCGACGCGCGTGCCTCGGCCACCTGCGTCTCGCCGACACCCTCGTTGAAGCGGAAGAGCACCACGTGATGGATCATGGGGTCACTTCCCCACCGTCTGGCCAAGAAAGGCGTAGATGCTCTCCCATGCGCGCGCGGGCTGGGGTCCGTCGTTGCCGTTGCGACCAGGCTTGAGGAAGCCATGACCGGTGCCGGGATACGTCGCGTAGGTGAACTTCTTGCCGAGCGCCTTGAGCGTCTGCTCCACGCGCGAGAGATCGGCGTTGATGCGGGCGTCGTTCTCGCCGTAGACGCCGAGCACCGGGGCCTTGATGCGCGAGAGCGCGGCGGAGTCGGGTGCGGGGCCGTAACAGACGACCGCGGCCTTGAGCGCCGGGTTGGTGGTGGCATAGCGGAAGCTCTGCCCGCCGCCCCAGCAGAAGCCGATCGTCGCCACCTGCCCCTTCTTCACCGCCGGCAGCCCGTTCACATAGCCGAACGCTGCGTCGAGGTCGGCCGTGACGCGCTCGGGCTCGAGCTGGGCGACGAGCTTCCGGCCCGAATCCGGCGAGGATGGCGTGACGCCGTATTTCGACGAGAGCAGGTCGGGCAGGATGGCCACGTAGCCCTTCGCGGCCAGCTGGTCGGCCACGGTGGTCTCCCACGGGGTCAGGCCGAAGATCTCGTGGATCACGATGACGGCCGGCGCCTTGTCCTTGCGCTCGGGATACGCCACGTAGGCGCGGAGCGAATCGCCGCCCCGGCGGATGGTGACCCATTCGCCGTGGGTGGTGGGCTGCTGGGCGGCACGCTGCCCGGCGAGCAGCAGGAACGAGACGAGCGACAGTACCAGCAGCGACGCCACCAGGGCGGCGCCGGAACGACGGGAACGGGTCATGGCGCACTCACGAGATTGAGGAACAGGCGGGAATCTACGCGAAACAAAAGACCGCGGGCGACGGTGTCGTCACCCGCGGTCTGGGGAGGCCGGCGGTGTCAGCCGGGCCGGTGGGTGCGCTCGCGGAACTGCCGATCCGCCTGCGGATCGATGAAGTCGGCATCCACCGGCGACGAATGCAGGCCCCACCACAGGAGCCCCATCGCGGCAGCCGCGCCCATGACCATCCCGATCGCCGAAACTTCCATGTTTCACCCCCGGGCTCACGCACGACCTACAACCTCATGACACACGCTACCCGCTTTTGATACCGCCGTCCAGAGGCCGCGATCCACTTCCGGCAGCACAATCTCGCGACGCGCAGTGACATCGTACGCTTGCGTCAGGTACGCCGCGTCATCGCGCGCGCGCCGCACGGCTCATTTCCGCGCTTGCACGTGCATCGTGCCGCTGCCGGATTCCTGCGGAGCGGCACGTTCAACTTCATGTCGACGGCGAAGATGGCTACGACGAAAGTGCGACAGTGAGGCGTTCGTAGACGTCGGCGTCGACGTTGCCGCCCGTGACGAGCGCCACGATCGGGCCATCCGACGGCACCCGGCCGGCCAGCACGGCGGCACTCGGCACCGCGCCCGACGGTTCCACCCGCTCGCCGGCGTCCTTTAGGAGCCGCACGGCCCGGACGATCTCCTCGTCGGTCACGGTGACGCTCCGGCTCACCGCCTCGCGGAAGAGCTCGAAGGTGAGCGCGCCGACCGCGGCGGGCAGCAGACCATCGGCAATGCTGTGCGGATGCTCGACCGCCACCGGGTGCCCTGCGCGGAGCGCGGGCCCCACCTTCGACGCGCCCTCCGGCTCCACCGCGACCAGCTGGACCGCCCTGCCGCTCGCGCGAATGGCCATGGCCGTTCCGGCGAGGAGGCCGCCGCCACCCACGGGCACCACGAGCGTCGCCGTTTCGGGCAGGTCGTCCAGCACCTCCCAGGCGCAGGTGGCCTGGCCCAGGATGACGTCGACATGCTCGTAGGGCGGCACCTGCTCGAGTCCCTCGCGTGCAGCGATCTCGCCGGCGATGCGCACGCGGTCCGGCCGCTTGCAGAAGACGATCTCGCCGCCGTGCCGCTCGACCCCCGCCACCTTCACCCTCGGCGAGTCGTCCGGCATGACGATGACGGCCCGGACACCGAAGCGCCGGGCCGCCCAGGCGATTGCCTGACCGTGATTGCCGCTCGAGTGCGTCAGCACGCCACGCGCCCGCACCTCGGGCGCCATCCGCGCCAAGGCCGTGAACGCGCCCCGGATCTTGAAGGCGCCGATGGGCTGGTGGTGCTCCGCCTTGATGAACACCGGCACGCCGGCCACCCGCGTGAGGGCCGGCACCTCGAGAAGCGGGGTGCGGACGGCGACGCCCTCGAGCGCCGCCGCCGCACCCCGGATCTCCGCGCGGGAGAAGGGCGCCGCCACTACTCGACGACGTCCACCGGCGCGTCGGCCGCGATCGGCAGCACCTCGTCCTCCTCCTTCACCACCCGCGCCACGTCCACGATCAGGTCGCCGGCGTCGAGGTTCATCACCTTCACGCCCTGCGTGTTGCGCCCGATGACGCGGATGGGCTTGACCGCCACCCGGATGACGACCCCCTTCTTGGTGATCATCATCAGCTCGTCCTCGGGGATGACTTCCTTGAGGGCGACCATGCGGCCGGTCTTGTCGGTGGCCTTGAAGGTGATGATGCCCTTCCCGCCCCGCTTCTGCACCCGGTACTCGGCGATCTCGGAGCGCTTGCCGAAGCCGTGCTCGCTGACCACCAGGATGGTGCAGTCGCGCCGCACCACCACCATGCCGATGACGTGGTCGTCGTCCTCGAGCTCGATGCCCTTCACGCCCGTGGTGGCGCGGCCCATCTCGCGCACGTCGCTCTGGTGGAAGCGGATGCTCATCCCCTCGCGCGTGGCGAGGACGATGTCGCAGTTGGCGTCGCAGATCTGCACGTCGATCAACTCGTCGTCGTCCTCGATGTTGAGCGCGCGGATGCCCGCGGCCCGCACGTTCGAGTACTCGGCCAGCGACGTCTTCTTCACCGTGCCGTTCCGGGTGGCGAACATCAGCCACTGGTCCTCGCGGAACTCCCGCACCGGCACGAGGGCGGCGATCTGCTCGTCCTGCCGGACAGCGATGCAGTTCACCACCGGCTTGCCCTTCGCCTCGCGGGTGGCCTGCGGGATCTCGTGCACCTTGAGCCAGTAGACCTGACCCAGGTTGGTGAAGAACATCAGGTAGTCGTGCGTGCTGGCGATGAAGAGGTGCTCGACCCAGTCGTCCTGCTTGAGGAGGGTGCCCTTCTTGCCCCGGCCGCCGCGCCCCTGCTTGCGGTAGCTCGAGACCGGGATGCGCTTGATGTAGCCCGTGTTGGAGATCGTGATCACCATGTCCTCCTCGGCGATCAGGTCCTCCACGGTGAAGTCGCCCTGGTCGGCGAGGATCTCGGTGCGCCGCTCGTCGCCGAACTGCTTGACGACCTCGCGCATCTCCTCCTTCAGGATGCTCATGCGCCGCTCGCGGCTGGCGAGGATGCTCTGGAGCTCCTTGATCGTGGCGCGCACCTCGGCGAGCTCGGCCTCGAGCTTCTCGCGCTCGAGCCCGGTGAGCTTGGCCAGACGCATGTTGAGGATCGCGTCGCTCTGCTTCTCGGACAGCTTGAAGCGCGCCCGCAGCCGCTGGTCCGCCTCGGAGGTGTCGGAGGAGGCGCGGATGATCTTGATGACCTCGTCGATGTTGTCGACGGCGATCTTCAGGCCCTCGAGGATGTGCGCGCGCGCCTCGGCGGCGTCGAGGTCGAACTGGGTCCGGCGGGTGATGATCTCGTGGCGGTGCTCGATGAACCGCTCGAGGAACTGCTTGAGGTTCATGATCTTCGGCACGCCCTTGTCGAGCGCCAGCATGATCACGCCGAAGGTCGTCTGCATCTGCGAGTGCTTGTAGAGCTGGTTCAGCACGACGTTGGGGATGGCGTCGCGCCTGAGCTCCACCACGATCCGCATGCCGTCCTTGTCGGACTCGTCGTTGATCCCCGCGATGCCCTCGAGCCGCTTCTCCGCCACCATCTCGGCGATGGCGCGGATCAGGTTCTCCTTGTTGACCTGGTAGGGGATCTCGGTGACGACGATCTGCGAGCGGCCGGTGGACTCCTTCTCCTCGATCTGCGCGCGGGCGCGCACCACGAGGCGGCCGCGGCCGTTCTCGTAGGCCTCCTTGATCCCCTCGCGGCCGTAGATGTAGCCGCCGGTGGGGAAATCGGGACCGGTGATCGCCTTCCGCAGGTCGGTGATGCTGGCCTCGGGATTGTCGACGAGGATCTCCACCGCCCGGGCCACTTCACGCATGTTGTGCGGCGGGATGTTGGTGGCCATGCCGACCGCGATGCCGCTCGAGCCATTGACGAGCAGGTTGGGCACCCGCGACGGGAGCACCGTCGGCTCCATGAGCCGGTCGTCGAAGTTCGGCTGGAAGTTGACGGTGTTCTTGTCGATGTCCTCCAGCATCGCCACCGCGACCTGGGTCAGGCGGGCCTCGGTGTAGCGATAGGCCGCCGCGGGGTCGCCATCGACCGAGCCGAAGTTGCCCTGGCCATCCACGAGCGGATAGCGCAGCGAGAAGTCCTGCACCATGCGCACGAGCGCGTCGTAGACCGAGTTGTCGCCGTGCGGGTGGTACTTGCCGAGCACGTCGCCGACGACCGTCGCCGACTTCTTGAACGGGCGGCCGGGCACGAGCCCGAGCTCGTTCATGGCGTACAGGATGCGGCGGTGCACGGGCTTCAGGCCGTCGCGCACGTCGGGCAGGGCACGCGAGACGATGACGCTCATCGAATAGGTGATGAACGACTGCTGCATCTCCTCTTCGATGAGGCGCGGGACGATCCGCTCGCGGGCGTTGGGTGCGGTCATGCGATTGGTCTCACAGGGGTCCGGAGGTCCGCCGGCACGGTCGTGCCGCGGAAGCCGAAAAGTAGTCGGATCGGGCCCCGGCTACAAGGGCGGGCGTTGGTTGGAAGTCTTTTGAAGGCAACGACTTCGGGATGCTCGACCGGCCGCTGCCCGGTCAGCCGGCCAGCAGCGCAGCCACCACCTGCACGAAGACGATCTTGAGGATCGTCATGCTGGGAAAGACGGTCGCATACATGATGTCGGGCTGGTCGGTGCCCGCCGCCCGGCTGGCATACGCGACGATCCCCGGGTTGCCGGTGACGGCGCTCACCACGCCAAGTACCTCGTCGGCCGCGAGCCTGAAGACGAGCCGGGCAACCAGCATCGTCACGATCACCAGCACGACGCAGATCAGCGCACCCAGCAGCAGGAACGTCGCGCCGGTGGCCTGGACGGTATTCACGAACCGGTCGCCCGAGGCGAGTCCGACCTGGGCCAGGAAGAGCGTGAGCCCGAGGTTTCTCAGGACGAGGTTCGCCGAGAGGGGCACCGTCCACGTGAGGCCCGCCGTGCGGCGCAGCTTTCCAAGCGTCAGGGCCACGAGCAGGATGCCCGCGAAGCCGAGGGTGACGTGCCCGACTCCCGGAATGGGGATCGGCACGAGCCCCACGAGCGCCCCGAGGGCAGCCCCGACACCGATCGAGACGTAGCTGATGTCGGCGGTGCTCCGGATCGAGTCGCCCAGGAAGCGCCGCACGCCATCCCGGCGTTCGCGCGAGCTGAGAAGTCCCACGCGGTCGCCGAGCTCGAGCACGAGGTCGCGCGTCGGCATCAGATCGGAGTCGCCGCGGCGCACGTGCAGCACGCTGGCTTCGGCGAGCGGGCCGGCGGCGAGGTCGCCGATCGTCCGGCCGGCCGCCTGCTGGCTCGAGACGAAGATCTGGACGTAATCGAGGTCACCGCGATCCTGGACGATCTGCCCCGGCGCAGCGTCGCCGAGCTCGTGACGTGCCTGCTCGAGGGCGGCGCGGTCGGTGGAGACCAGCAGGAGCACGTCGCCGTCGTCGAGCACCGTCTCGTCGGTGGGCACGCGATTGCGATGCCCTTCGCGAATGGCCGTGGCGCGCACGGCGGATGGCAGCGTGGGCACGAGCTCCGGGAAGCGCCGGCCGAACCACCGTGGATTCCGGAGCACCACCTCCAGCGTCAACGCCTGGCGATTCTCCGGCGTCGACATGGGCGGCTTGAACAGCGCGAGGTAGAGGTACATCAGGAGGATCGGCCCGGCGACGCCGAAGGGATAGGCGACGCTGTAGCCCACGGCCGGCTGGTCGCTGTTCAGTGCGGCCAGTGCCGCCTGCAGGCTCGGCGTACTCGTGCCCGCGCCCGCGAAGAGCCCGAGCGCATCGGGCAGCGCCGCGCGGCCGCTTCGCACCAACAGCACGGTGATCGCGCCGGCCGCCGCGAGCCCGCACAGGGCAGCCAGGTTCGCGCGCAGGCCCGATGGGCTGAGCAGGCCGCGAAAGAACTCCGGTCCGTACGCGAGACCGATGCTGTACAGGAAGAGGAGCAGCCCGAGCGTGCCGACGAGCGGGGCCGGCGCCGCGCCCGGCGCGAAGGCACCGATGGCGAGCGCGACGAAGAGCACCGCGCCGGCGCCGAGCGAGAAGCCCTTGATGTTCGCGGCCCCGGCCACGTAGCCGGCGGCGATCGTGAGGAAGAGCGCGAGGAGCTGCTGCGATTCCAGCAACGCACGGATGGCGTTCATGGCATGGAGCGTCGCACGGCGGTATCGCGGTGTCAACGGCGCGGCGCACGGTTGCCGCAAGCGTCCCCCGGCGGTAGTTCTCTGCCCATGCACGAGCAGCGCTCCACCAGACATCTCGCACCGGGCATTGCCGTTGCGCTTGGCGTAGCCTTGCTGGCCGAGCTGCTGCATCTGGCGCAGATGCGTGCGGGGCACCTGATCCTCGATGCGCTGGTGCTCGCCATCCTCCTCGGCATGGCCATGCGCAGCCTCCGCCCCCTGCCCGCCGGATGGGCGCCGGGCATCGCCTTCTCCGCCAAGACGCTGCTCGAGATCGCCATCGTGCTCCTCGGCGCCTCGGTGGATTTCCGCGAGGTGGCACGCGGCGGCGCGACGCTTGTGGCCGGCATCGGGCTGACCGTGGCCGCGACGCTCGTGGTGGGCAGCTGGATCGGCCGACGGGCGGGCCTCGAGCCGAAGCACGCGCTTCTCGTCGCCTTCGGCAACGCCATCTGCGGCAATTCCGCCATCGCCGCACTGGCGCCCGTGATCGGCGCCAAGCGCGAACACGTCGCCTCCGCGATCGCCTTCACGGCGGTGCTTGGCGTGCTCGTCGTGGTGGGGTTGCCCTTCCTGATGCCGGTGGCGCACCTGTCCACCTACCAGTACGGCGTGGTCGCCGGCCTCACGGTGTACTCGGTACCGCAGGTGCTGGCCGCGGCTTTCCCGGTGAGCGCGCTCAGCGGTCAGGTCGGCACGCTCGTGAAACTGGTGCGCGTGCTGTTCCTGGGCCCGATGCTGGTCGGGTTGAGCCTCATGGCGCGACGCGACGCGCGCCAGGCGACGGCCGCTGGTGCCCCGCGCTTCGAACTGCTCACGCTGCTGCCCTGGTTCGTGATCGGCTTCGTACTGCTGTCCATGCTGCGCACGCTGGGGGTGCTGCCGGCGGCGCAGGCAGCGCCGTTCCGTACGGCCTCGCACTGGCTCACGCTGGTGGCGATGGCGGCGCTGGGACTGGGCGTGGACGTCCGCGGGCTCCGCCACGTGGGCCGACCTGTGGTGCTCACGGTGGTGGTATCGCTGCTGGTGCTCCTGCTCCTGAGTCTGGGCGTCGCGAAGCTCACCGGCCGGTGACCGGAACTGCTCGCTTGCAGAATTTCCACTCTATGGTAGAATAGTTGTGAACCAGCCATCGCCCCTCCCGCGCCCGGCGCTCCACCGGGGGCGTTGTTCGCGCGCTGCCGCCGTACCGCTCCCGATCTAGGAGGGCACCAGGTGTCCCGTTGCACCCGCGTTGCGTTGCTGCTCCTCGTCGCCACTGCGGCCTGCTCCCCGAAGCCGAGGGAGGCGCCGTCGGCGACGCCTCCGGGCGGGACCGACGCCACGCCCTTGGCCACCGCGGCCGTGAAGGACTACGGCCTGCCCGGCTGGCAGCCGCCGTCCCTCGATTCCATCCACGACGACTCGCTCGGCGCGTCCGTATCGCGAGGCCTGGCGCTGCTCCGCCACACGAAGGACAGCCTGCCCACCTACGCCACGAGCAGCCTCAACTGCACCAGCTGCCACCTCGAGGACGGATTGCGCCTCGAGGCCGCACCGCTCACCGGCGCCGCGGCGCGCTTTCCGAAGTACATGGAGCGCACCGGCGCCGTGATCCCGCTGGCCGATCGCGTCAACTACTGCTTCACCCGCAGCCTCGCCGGCAACCGCCTGCCCGTGGAAAGTCGCGAGATGCAGGACATCCTCGCCTACATCACCTTCATCTCGAAGGGCGTCCCGGTGGGGGCGAAGATCGCGGGCACGAGGGGCATCCTCGACGCGCCCGATACGCTCGCGGCCGACAAGGCTCGAGGCGAGCGACTCTTCGCCGGCAAGTGTGCGGCCTGCCACGGCCCCGAGGGTCAGGGCCAGGCCATGTATCCCGCGTTGTGGGGACCGAAGTCCTACAGCGTCGGCGCGTCGATGGCGCGGCTCGAGCGCGCCGCGTCGTTCATCCAGCACAACATGCCGTTCGGCATGGGCGGCACGCTGTCGTGGCAGGACGCCTTCGATATCGCGGCCTACGTCAACAGCCATCCTCGTCCCGACTCGCCGGGCAAGGAAAAGGATTGGCCGGTGGGCGGCGCTCCGCCGGACGTGCCCTACGACACGCGGGGCCATCAGGCCTACAACCCGCCGCCACTGCTGCCGCGCGCCACGCCGACCCAGGCCGTCGTGCCGAAGCCTGCCTCGGCTGCGCGCGAGCGGAGCTGAGACCGAGATGAGCGACGATTCCGGCCGCATCTCACGCCGCGCCGCCATCGGCGCCACCGCCGGAGCCGTCGGTGCAGCACTGCTCGCGAGGACGGGGCTCGTGGCGCAGGACGCGCCCGCACCGCCGGCGACGGCGCCGGCCGACCCGACCAAGCTGCCGGGCATGCCCACCTCGGCGCAGGGCGGACGGTCGCCGTTCGTGCATCCCGAGCGCACGCCCACCGGCGTGCTGAGCGGTGCATCGTTCACGCCGCTGCAGGAGTTGACCGGCACGATCACGCCGAGCGACCTGCACTTCGAGCGACACCACGGCGGTGCAGCCATCATCGATCCGCAGCGGTGGAAACTGGTGATCCACGGCATGGTGGAGCGTCCGCTCACGTTCGATCTCGAGGATCTGCAGCGCTTTCCGTCAGTGACCCGGGTGCATTTCATCGAGTGCGCGGGCAACGGCCGGAACGCGTATCGCGCACCGGCACCCGGCATGACGCCGCAGCAGGTGGACGGCCTCACCAGCAACACCGAATGGACGGGCGTGCCGCTCTCGCTCCTCTTCCGCGAGGCGGGCCTCAAGGCAAAGGCGACGTGGTTCCTCGCCGAGGGCGGAGATGCCGCGGTGTTGTCGCGCAGCATCCCGATCGCGAAGGGCCTCGACGACGCACTGCTCGTCTGGGGACAGAACGGCGAACCGCTTCGGGTGCAGAACGGCTATCCCGTGCGACTGCTGCTGCCCGGGTGGGAGGGCAATGCGTGCGTGAAGTGGCTCCGGCGTCTCGAGCTCATCGACCAGCCCAACATGTCGCGTGACGAGACGTCCAAGTACACCGACCCGCTGCCGGGTGGAAAGGCGCGCCAGTTCAGCTTCGAGGTGGATGCCAAGTCCATCATCACCTCGCCCGCCGCGCCCCTGAAACTCGACCGGGCCGGCTGGTGGCCGGTGCGTGGGCTTGCCTGGAGCGGCCGCGGACGCATCACGCGCGTCGAGGTGAGCACCGACGGCGGGAAGCACTGGGCGGAGGCGGAGCTGCAGGGTGCGGCGATGCCCAAGGCGCACGTGCGCTTCCAGCACATGTGGAACTGGGCCGGCCGGGACGCCTTGCTGCTGAGCCGCGCCACCGACGAAACCGGCTACGTGCAGCCGACGCGCGCCACCTTCCAGGCCGCGCGCGGCATCGGCACCGATTTCCACTTCAACTACATCCGCGGCTGGCGCGTCGATGGCAACGGTGCCGTGACCTTCGAGGGACAAGCGTGAACGCATTTCGGGTCCTGATCACGACATCGTCGCTGATCACGCTCGCCGCGTGCAGCGGGGCCGAACGGCCTGCCACGGCCGACGCGCACTCGGGAACGCCGACGTGGCCGGCCTCCTTCGAGTTGGGCCGCGCGGCCACCGCCGCCGAGATCGAGGCATGGAACATCGACGTGAATCCCACCGGCGCCTCGCTGCCGCCGGGACGCGGCACGTACGAGGCGGGCAAGGCGCTCTATGCGGAGAAGTGCGCGGCCTGTCATGGCGCCAAGGGCGAGGGCATGCCGCCGGCGTACCCGCGGCTCATCGGCGCCGAGCCGCGCGACTTCTCCTTCGCCGACGATTTCACGAAGACGAAGACGATCGGCAACTACTGGCCCTACGCGACGACGCTCTACGACTATCTCAACCGCGCGATGCCGCTCACGCAGCCGGGATCGCTGCGCCCCGAGGAGATCTACTCGCTGGTGGCATACCTCCTGGCCGAGAACCAGGTGATCGGGCAGGACGCAGTGATGGACGCCGGGAGCCTGCCGGCCGTGAAGATGCCGGGCCGGGGCCACTTCGTGCCCGACGATCGGGCCGGTGGGCCCGGATTCAAGTGACAGCCGTTCGTTTCGATTGCATTATCAGGACTCATGACGGGCGGCGCACGCCCGAGGAGGGTGCATGAACAGCCAGGTCGAACCCGCGAATCCCCTGCGTCGAAAGCGCTGGAACCCCTACTTGGTCGGCGCGCTCATCGGCGTGCTGAGCTGGATCACGTTCCTCACCATGGACAAGGCGCTCGGCACCTCGAGCTCCCTGGTGCACGTGGCCGGACTGGTCGAGAGCGTCGCAGGAAACGCCGACAACGTGACCGGTCCCGCGGCCAACTCGTACTTCGCCAAGGAAATCAACGAGAAGACGCCGATGTTCGACTGGCAGGTCTTCCTCGTGATCGGCATCTTCATCGGCGCCATCATCTCCAGCCGGCTGTCGGGCGATCGCAGCACCGAGTGCGTCCCGGGACTCTGGTCTTGGCGGTTCGGCCCCAGCAAGACGACGCGCTACGCCGCCGCCTTCTTCGGTGGCGCCGTGATGCTGTTCGGCGCGCGCATGGCCGGCGGCTGCACCTCGGGCCACGGCATCTCGGGTGGGCTGCAACTCGCGCTGAGCTCGTGGACCTTCTTCATGGCGATGTTCGCATCGGGCGTCGCGATGGCGTTCGGCCTGTTCGGCAAGGGAGGGCGTCACCATGTGGTTTGACAAGCCCGGACTCATCATCGGGGGCATCGTCGCCGGCGTCGTCTTCGGCTTCCTGCTGCAGAAGGGGCAGGTGGCCAAGTATCGCGTCATCGTCGGCCAGTTCCTGTTCACCGACTACACGGTGCTCAAGATCATGCTCACCGCCATCGTGGTGGGCGCCATCGGCGTGTGGGGCATGCTGCAGCTCGGCATGATCCAGCACCTGCACGTGAAGCCCGCGATCCTCGCGGCCAACGCGGTGGGCGGACTCATCTTCGGCGTGGGCATGGCGCTGCTGGGCTACTGCCCCGGCACCGGGGTCGCCGCCATGGGCGAGGGCTCGCGTCATGCCCGCTGGGGTTTTGCCGGCATGATCCTGGGTGCGGCGGCCTTCGCCGCCGCCTTCCCCGTGCTCGACAAGGGCTTCATGAAGCTCGGCGAGGTGGCCATCCGCGCGGGCGACAAGGTCAACAACAAGCCCACGCTGTCCGACCTCACCGGCGTCTCGCCCTGGATCTTCATCGCGGCCCTCGCCGCAATCTCGCTGGTAGCCTTCGCCGCCATCGGCAGGTGGGAGCGGAAGCAGGGCCTTCGATAGCAGCACGGCGGGCAAGGGAGTCGGCGGGGCGGGCCATGAGGCTCGTCCCGCCGTTTTGCATAGGCGTTAGCGACCTGGATCCGGGGCCTCCCCGGCCCCGTATGGCGGCTAGCAACCCTTTCCGCCGATCCGATGTCTACGGACTGACACAGGGACCGACCGAGCGCCCGGGAGCCAGGTGGACGACCAGCAGCTGATCGAACGCATCCGGGCGGGAGATTCGTCCGCGGAACGCGCCCTGTACGACGGCCATGTGGACCGCCTGTACCGGCTGGTGTTCCGGTACGTGGGCGAGCCCGACGTAGCGGAGGACTGCGTGCAGGAGACGTTCATCCGCGCCTTCGACAAGCTCGGCGATTTCCGCGGCGACTCGGCCCTTGGCACCTGGCTCGGCGCGATCGCCATCTCCACGGCGCTCAACGCGTTGCGGAAGCGGAAGCGGGCCAGCGGGCGCGAGGCGGTCTGGGAGGAGGCGGAGACGGTGGCGGCACCACGCGTGTCAGGGGTGGATCCGGACCTCAAGACACGCCTCCACGAGGAGATCGACCGCCTGCCGGAGGGTTACCGGATGGTGTTCCTGCTGCACGATGTGGAGGGCTACACGCACGAGGAGATCGGCACCATGCTCGGCGTGCAGAGCGGTACCTCGAAGGCGCAACTCTTCCGGGCTCGGGCCCGGCTGCGGGAACGGCTCGCGGAATTCGTGAGGGACTGACGATGGACGAGCTCGACGACAAGCTGCAGGACCTGGCGCGGGGCTATCACGAGCCGCCGGCGCCGCCGCGGGAACTGATGTGGGCGCGCATCCAGGCGAAGCGCGCACCACAGGTCGAGCGCCGGCCCGACGTGCTGCCGTTCCGGCCGCGTCCCGCGCAGCCGATGCGCCGCGCGGCTGCCTGGGCCGCCGGCATCGCGGCCGTGCTGACGATCGGCTTCTTCCTGGGACGCCGCTCGTCGCCAGCACCGAGTGAAGTGGCCGTGGTCCCGCAGCCCCCGGCTGTCGCGCCGAACCGCGCGAATGCCCCGCTCGAGGTGGCCGCCCAGGCGCACCTGCGCCAGGCCGAGACGTACCTGACGCTCTTCCGCGCCTCGGTGCGAGCGGGCGAGACGAACGACCTGGCCGTGTCCACGGCGCGCGAGCTCCTCGCGAGCAACCGCTTTCTGGTGAACGCATCGGGCACCGACCCGCAGATGCGCTCGCTGCTGCTCGACCTCGAGCTGGTGCTCGTGGGCATCTCGCAGCTGCAGTCGTCCGACCGGCCCGAAGACATCCGCTTGATCACCGACGGCCTCGACCAGGCCGGCATGCTGACGAGGCTGCGCTCCGCGTCGCCTCGCGATTCACGGCCCCTCCCCACCGGAGTCCTTTAGATGCCCGCGTTTCCCGTACCCGGCACCCATCTTCTCGCGACGGCCGCGCTGCTCTCGGCGTTTGCCCTGGCCGCCGATGCGCAGGTGCCCGCACCACCGGCAGCACGGGCCCCGGCCGCCTACGCACCCTACGCCGCGCCGGCGCCGTATGCGGTCCGACCGGCCGCGCCGATGGCCAGCCAGCTGCCATCAGCGGCGAGCATCAAGGGTGACCCGGCGGACTCGCTCTACCGCACCGCCCGCAGCGCGATGCAGCGCGGACAGTTCCGCGAGGCCGCCGAGATGATGCGCGACCTGCGCAAGCGCTATCCGAAGTCGGGCTACGCGGCGGATTCGTATTACTGGGAGGCGTACGCGCTCTCCCGCGTCGGCAACAACACGGAGATGCGACAGGCGGTCTCGACGCTCGACGAGCAGGCGAGCCGTTATCCGAACGCGGCGACGCGTGGCGACGCGCGCACGCTGCGCGCGGAACTGACGTCGCGACTCGCCCGGGGTGGTGATGCGAATGCCGCCGAGGACCTCACACGAACCGCAGTGGGCGCCAGCGCTCCGGCGCCTGTGGCACCAGCACGTCCAGCCAAGACGCCGCGGCCCGTCGCGTCCGCCGCGCCGGCGGCGCGGGCGCGCCCGGCGACGGACGAGTGCGGCGAGGAAGACGACGTGCAGGCGGCCGCGCTCAACGGCCTCATGCAGATGGACGCCTCGCGTGCCATGCCCGTGCTCCGGAAGGTGCTCGCCCGGCGGGACCCCGGCTCGGAATGCCTGCGCCGGCGCGCCGTGTTCATCGTGTCGCAGCAGGCAACCGACGCCGCGCCCATCCTGCTCGAGACGGCGCGCAACGACCCGGATGCCGGCGTGCGCGGCCAGGCGGTGTTCTGGCTCTCGCAGGTGGACTCGGATGCGGCGGTGGCGGCGCTCGATTCGATCCTGCGACTGTCGAAGGACGCCGAAGTGCGCGAGAAGGCGGTCTACGCGCTGGGGCAGCAGGACCGCCCTCGGGCGGTGCAGTCGCTGCGTGACTTCGCCTCGAGCGAGCAGAGCGCCCCCGAGCTGCGCGAGAAGGCGGTGTTCTGGATCGGGCAGCGCGACGATGCATCGAGCCGCACGTTCCTGCGCGACCTGTACCGGAAGACCACCAACGCCGAGCTCAAGGAGAAGATCCTCTTCTCGGTGTCCCAGTCGGACGATCCGCAGTCGCGGCCCTGGCTGCTGGGCGTGGTGCGCGACCCGAAGGAATCGATGGAAGTGCGCAAGCGCGCGCTGTTCTGGGTGGGCCAGCAGGGCGCGAGTGCCGCCGAACTGGCGACACTGGGCAACCAGCTCACCGAGCCCGAGCTCCGCGAGCAGCTGGTGTTCGCGCTGGCGCAGAGCAACGACCCGGCCGCCATCGACCGGCTCATCGAGATCGCGCGCTCGGACAAGGACCGGGAGCTTCGCAAGAAGGCCATCTTCTGGCTGGGCCAGTCGGACGACCCGCGGGCCACCGAGGTGCTCTCGAAGATCCTGACGGGTGAGAAATGAACGCGACCCATGGCGCGGCCCTGCTGCTGGCGGCCGCGCTGCTCGCCCCGACGGCGGGCACGGCCCAGTCGCTCGAGCAGCAGGTGCTCGCGACCAGGAACGGCACCGTCCGGCTCAGCTACGCCACGAAGCCGGGCGTCTGCGGCAACGGCGAGCACGGCGTCTCGATCCGGAGCGACCGGGAGGACGATTGGGAGGCCTCGTGCGAGGAGGGCCCGGCCCGCGTCACCCTCCGCATGGAGGACGGCGAGGTAGTGGATGTCACCACCCGCGTCGCCGGCCGTTGGCTGCCGAAGGAGGGCGTGACCGACCTGGGCACGGTGCCGGCCCGTGACGCGGCGCAGCTCTTCCTGCGCCTGGCCCGACGCGACAGTCAGGGCGCGGAGGACGCGATCTTTCCGGCGATCATCGCCGACAGCACGAAGGACCTGTGGCGCGAGCTGATCGCGATGGCCCGGGCGCCGAAGCTGCGCACCGATGTGCGGAAGTCGGCAGTCTTCTGGGTAGGCCAGGAAGCCGCCACGGCCGCCACCCGCGACCTGCAGGACGTCGTGGGAGACGACGCCATCGAGCGCGAAGTGCGCGAATCTGCCGTGTTCGCGCTGTCGCAGCGACCGAAGGACGAGGCGGTGCCGGCACTGCTGCAGGTGGCCCGGACCAGCCGGGATCCGGCGCTGCGCAAGCGCGCGATCTTCTGGTTGGGCCAGACCGATGATGCGCGAGCACTGGCCTACTTCGAGGACGTGCTGACCAAGCCCTGATGCGAGACATCACAATGAACGCGGGGCCCGGCTCAGGTTTCGAGCCGGGCCCCGCGTTGTCCTCAACCTGCAGATCCTGCTTCGCTTCGCTGGCGTCGGCCTGCGTGGACCGGCTCGACACGCGCAGAGGGTAGTACCCCGCCATCAATAGACGTTCAACCGAACGTGGCGCTGGTCAGGCCGCCGAGCGGGCGAAGTCCCGCGATCCCAGCGCGGGTGGCTCGCGTCGCAGGAGGATGGACGGCGCCTGCGGGCCGAAAAGCGGCTCGTCTCCACGGCACTCGACGTACCCCATGAAGCGTCCGGTGTCGTCGTAGATGGCGCGGCGGGCGGCGGTATTGAACGTAGGGGTCATCGTATCCTCGCATCAGGCGGTTCATGGAGTTCGATGCCACGAACGCCGAAATGGTTGCAGCCCCCTCCATCACTCCCTACGAAACCGCCCCGGATATGGTTGCGTCCGGATGTCAGCTTGTGCCGTGTTGCCAACCATTCCGGGGCCAATGGCATCTAACCGCCGACACGTCCTCCCTGGGGTTGCTTCATGCTGGTTGCCGTCCTGCTCCAGATCGCGCTCCTCACCACGACCGACACGGCGGCCGCACGGCGTGCGTCCCCGCCCGAAGGCGAGGCACTCACGGTGCATGCGCAACGCATCGGCGAGGGCGTGACGATCGACGGCTACCTCAACGACCCCGCCTGGGCCACGGCGACGACCATTTCCAACTTCACCCAGCGCGAGCCGCAGGAGGGCCAGGCCGCCACCCAGCGCACGGTGGTCCGGGTGCTGTTCGACGATGGCAACCTTTACGTCGCCGCCGAACTCTTCGACACCAGTCCCGATTCCATCATCTCCCTGCTCGAGCGCCGCGACCGGTCCGTGAAGGCGGACCAGTTCATGGTCCTGCTGGACCCGTATCACGACAAGCGCAGCGGCTTCTACTTCGGCGTGAACGCGGCCGGCACGCTGTACGACGGCACGCTCTTCAACGACGAGTGGGACGACGATTCGTGGGACTGCGTGTGGTCGGGTGCGACCACGCGCAGCGAGAAGGGCTGGATGGTGGAGATGCGCATCCCCTTCTCGCAGCTGCGCTTCCGGCCCGGTGCCGCGCAGGTCTGGGGCATCAACTTCAAGCGGGAGATCGCCCGGCGGAACGAGCGCGACTTCCTGGTCTACACGCCGCAGAACGGCAGCGGATTCGTCTCGCGCTTCCCGGAACTGCAGGGGCTCGACGGGTTGCAGCCGCCGCGCCGCCTGGAAGTGACGCCCTATGCCACGATGCGCGCCGAGTACCTGGCGTCGGCCAGCGGCGATCCGTACAACGACGGCTCGGCCTATCGGCCCGGCATGGGTGCGGACATCAAGATGGGCCTGGGCGCCAACCTCAACCTCACCGGCACCGTGAATCCCGACTTCGGGCAGGTGGAAGTGGACCCGGCGGTGGTGAACCTGAGCGACGCCGAGGTCTTCTTTCCCGAGCGACGGCCCTTCTTCGTGGAGGGCAGCAACACCTTCGAGTTCGGGTACGGCGGCTCCAACAACTTCTGGGGCTTCAACTGGACGGCACACGATTTCCTCTACAGCCGTCGCATCGGCCGCAAGCCCGCCGGCAGTCTCGAAACCTCCGATTTTTCCAGCTCACCCCTCGCCACCCACATTCTCGGCGCCGCCAAGGTGTCGGGCCGCATCGGTGCCTGGAACGTCGGCGGCCTGAGCGCCCTCACGAAGCGCGAGTACGCGCGCCAGGCCAACCTCGACGGCACCACGTGGCAGACCGAGGTGGAGCCCACCACCAGCTGGAACGTGGTGCGGCTGCAGAACGAGATCGACGGCGGGCGCCAGGGCATAGGCGTCATCGCCACTGCGACGCAACGCTTCTTCGGCGACGACGGGCTGCGCTCGGAGATGAACCAGGGCGCCTACTCCGCCGGCATCGACGGCTGGAGCTTCCTCGGGAAGAGCCGCACGTGGGTCGTGACCGGCTGGGCCGG
>JBJMOZ010000142.1:0-14658 GCA_045803465.1 Gemmatimonadales bacterium
TCGGGCCGTCGAAGGCGCCCGCGGCACTGACGCCCTAGACCCGGCCCAGGCACGGCGCCCTCCCGGATGACGCGCATCGTCGAACTCGAGCACCTCGCCGGTGCCTGGGTCGCCGCCCACGACGGCGACTCGGCGGCACTCGAACTGAGGAACGCGCCTCAGAGGTGAACCGCCACTCCGGCGCTCGCGAGGATGAGATCGTCCGACAGCGACGAAGCGCCGAAGACGTGGAAGAAGCGACCCTCCACGAACACTCCGACGCTCTGGCCGGCGCGGATGCGCAGCCCCAGGCCGCCGTTGACTCCAGCGAACGCGTTGTCGCTGTCCGCGAGCAGGGACCCGCCGGCCAGCGCGTAGGGCCGAAGCGTCGCCGCGGGATCGCTCACGAAGTGCGCCGTGGCATCGATGTTCAGCGCGAAGAAGTGGCCGCCCCGAGCATCGGCGTAGAGGGCATCGGCGCGCCCCCCGAGCACACCGTCGGAAGCCAGAGCGAAGCCGAGCACGGCGTGCTTGCCGACGTCGGCGAAGTCGGCGCCCGTAAAAGTGGGGCCGACGCCGATCAGGAGCTCCGACTGCTGGGCCGTGACGGGATTAGCCATGCAAGCGAACAGCAGCATGAACAGCGGAGTGCGCGGGGTCATGGTTGGCTCCTGTGGGGATCGAGACGACGAAGAAGGCATGACGCAGTCTCTTCGATTGGGGTCAAGCACCCCTCAAGCAGGATCAGGGGCCGTCCTCCGGCTCACCGTCGGTCGCATCGCTCGCGCTTGGCTGCGCTGGAGTTGCCCTGACGCATCGGAGCGCGTCTCGCGGATGCTGAAAACGCCGAGCGCCCCGGATCCGGGACACTCGGCGCTCGAAACTTCCGACCGCGACCGCATGCGGCCGAGGCTGTAACTCGTTGTTCTGCTGATGCGACCGACAGGATTCGAACCTGTGACCTCCTGCTCCGGAGGCAGGCGCTCTATCCAGCTGAGCTACGGTCGCGGGGTCCCCGAAGGGGCGTAAAAGTGGCCCAGAACGGCCGTTTGCGCAACGGGCTCCATCCCTCTTGCCGGGGGCATGCTGCGCACGCCATTCTGGGTCGTGTCCTTCTCGACTCCTCCCCCAGTTCCGGCC
This sequence comes from Gemmatimonadales bacterium, assembly GCA_045803465.1. Taxonomy (GTDB): domain Bacteria; phylum Gemmatimonadota; class Gemmatimonadetes; order Gemmatimonadales; family GWC2-71-9; genus JAGGAG01. Next base: position 1,120 of record JBJMOZ010000142.1, read on the forward strand.
ATCGCCGTCACCGATGCCGCCCTCGTTGCCGTCGCGCAACGACGGATGGCCCTCAAGGATGCGCGCAAGCGTTTCCTGAGCGCACCCGAGCCCGATGCCCTGCACGATCTTCGGGTTGCCGTCCGGCGGCTTCGGGCCGCGATCGGGCTGTTCGGTCCCGCCATCGTGCTGCCTCGCCGCTCACGGGAGGACCGGCTCCAGCGACTCGGGCGCCGCCTGTCACGGCTCCGGGACGTGGACGTGGTGCGCGGAGCACTGGCGAGCGACGAGGCCGTGGCGGCCGGCGTGGCGCCCGCGCTGTCGGAGCGGCTCACGGCGAAGCGGCTGACGGCCGCGGCCCGCGCGGAGCGAACGCTCCGGCGACAGCGCACGAAACGGCTGCTGCGCGGCCTGACTCGCTGGGAGCGTCGGCCGCGCTTCGCGATGGCGACCGACCAGGTGATCGGCGACGTGCTGCCACGACGGTTGCAGGAGCGAGCGGAGGCGTTCGCCGAGCATCCCGGCTGGGCCCTCAAGCTCCGGCGCGACGGTGACGGCCGGCTGGAGGACGCCGAGAAGGCGCTCGACCGCGATGGCTTGCACGATGTGCTCCACGAGCTGCGCCGCCGCGCGAAGCGGATTCGCTATGAGCTCGAGATCGCGGGGCCGCTGCTCGGACGCGACGAAGCGCCGGCGGTCAGCTACCTGCGGGAGATCCAGGACGCGCTCGGCGAGCTGCAGGATCTGCGCGTCATCGAGGCCGCTCTCGAGCGGCTCGGTCCGGCGGAGCAACCCGGCGAGCCGTTCCGCCGCTGGCTGCGTGACCGGCGCTATCAGGCTCTGGAACGCTGGCGCCGCCTGCGTCGCAAGCGCGGGTCGCCGGTAACCGCGTTCGCCGCCGATCCCGCCTTGCCGCGCGTCCCCTGAACGGTTTTCGTTCGGGGCTGCCGGCGTCGCCGGTATCGCCCGGCAGGGCACCCACTTCCGACATCTGGACCCATGACTCACACCGCACCCGCCGACCTGTCCCGCTTCGCCGCCGGCTCCGCGCTGTCCCGCGCCGACGAATTCGTGGTGGAGAGCCAGGGCGTCCGGCGCGCCTTCGAGGAGCTCGGTCGCGTCGTCGTGGGTCAGCGCCAACTGCTCGAGCGCATGATGCTCGGCCTCCTCGCCGACGGGCACATCCTGCTCGAGGGCCTGCCGGGTCTCGCCAAGACGCTCGCCGTCAAGACGCTCGCCACCACGATCGAGGGCGACTGTCGCCGGGTGCAGTTCACCCCCGACCTTCTGCCGGGCGACCTGATCGGGACGCAGATCTACAATCAGCGCACGGCCGAGTTCACGGTGCAACGCGGGCCGATCTTCACCAACATCTTGCTCGCCGACGAGATCAATCGCGCGCCGGCCAAGGTGCAGAGCGCCCTGCTCGAGGCGATGCAGGAACGCCAGGTCACGATCGGCAACGAGACGCAGAAGCTGCCCGACCTCTTCCTCGTGCTCGCGACGCAGAATCCGATCGAGCAGGAGGGCACCTATCCGCTGCCCGAAGCGCAGGTGGATCGCTTCATGTTCAAGGTGGTGGTGACATACCCGCCGCGGAGCGACGAGCGCGCCATCCTCGACCTGATGACGGGCGGCGAGCCGCCGAGCGCCAGGGCCGTGCTGCATCCGCAGGACATCCTCCGCGCGCGTCGCATCGTCGATTCGGTGTACGTGGACGACCGCGTCAAGGAGTACGTGCTCGACCTGATCACGGCGACGCGCACGCCTGCCGAGGCGGGGCTCGCCCCACTGACGCCGCTGATCGGGTTCGGCGCCAGTCCGCGCGCCGCGATCTATCTCGTGAAGGCGGCCAAGGCGCACGCCTTCCTCGAGGGCCGCGCCTACGTGGCGCCGGACGACGTGAAGGCCGTCGGCCTCGACGTGCTGCGCCACCGCCTGGTGCCCACCTACCGCGCGGACGCGGAAGGCATGACGGCCGATCGCATCGTCGAGCGCATCCTGGCGCACGTTCCCACCCCATGACCGTCGTGGTGCCGCCGGACGAGGTGCGTCGCCTGGAGCTGGCGACGCGGCGCCTCGTGCGCGACCTGGTGGCCGGCGACTATGCCAGCGCCTTCCGCGGCCGCGGCCTCGAGTTCAGCGAGGTGCGCGAGTACACGCCGGGCGACGAGGTGCGCTCCATCGACTGGCGCGTCACCGCGCGGCTGGGCGTGCCGTACGTGCGCCGCTACGACGAGGAGCGCGAACTGACGCTCGTGCTTGCCGTGGACGCGAGCGCGTCGGCCAAGGTCGGCAGCCGGCTTCGCACCAAGGCCGAACTGGCGAGCGAGGTCGCGGCCGTGATGGCGCTTGCCGCCTCGCGGCATCACGATCGCATCGGCGCCGCATTCATCACGGACCGGCTCGAGCACTACGTCGAGCCCAGGAAGGGGCGCCGCCAGGCGCTGCGCGTCGTGAGCGACGTGCTGGGCTGGCAGCCGGCAAGCGGGCACACCAACCTCGAGGCGGCGCTCCTCGAGCTCGAGGCGGCGCTGCCGCCGCGCGCCGTGGTGCTCCTCCTCTCGGACCTTCAGGCCGAGGGTTTCGAGATCCCGCTCGCGCGTATCGCTCGGCGGCACGAGGTGGTGGTGGTGCAGCTCACCGACGCGCTGGAGCAGTCGTTGCCCGATGCGGGCCTCGTGGAGCTGTGGGATCCCGAGAGTGGGCTGTCGTTCACCGTCGATACGTCCGACGTCGAGGTGCGCGAGATGCTGCGCGCGCAACAGCATCAGTTCAACGAGCGGGTGCAGAAGCAGGTGCTCTCGAGCGGCGCCGACTTTCTGCGGCTCGATGCGTCACAGCCGTATGCCGAGCCCCTGGTGAGCTTCTTCCGGCGCCGGGCGCGCCGCTGAGCATGCGCGCGCTGCTCGTCCTCCTCGGGCTCCTCGTCCCCGCCGTGCCGCTCGAGGCGCAGTTCCTCTCGGTGGAGACGGACCGCGACAGCGCGTACGTGGGCGACGTCGTGACGTTGCGCCTCGCGGTGCACCTGGCCCCGCAGGAGACGATGGCGAGCTACGTGCCCGCGCTCGCGGGCGAGCTGCCGGAGGGAGTGCGACTGCTGTCGGCCGACACGCTCGTGCGCGACGCGAACCGGGTGTTCGTGGGGAAGGTGCGGGTTGCGTTCTACCGGCCCGGCATCCATGAAGTGCCGCAGTTGCAGGTCGTGCTGCGGCACACGCCGACCGATCGCGGCACGCCATACTCGTTCAGCCAGCCCACGATCACCGTCGCCACGCTCGCGCCGGCGGGCAACCCGCCACTGAAGGACATTCGCGACCCGATCGATCCGTCAGGCCCGAGTCCGCGGACGGTAGTGCTCGCGGCTGTACTTGCCTTGCTCGGGTGGCTGGGGACGCGGCGCATCCGCCGGCGACACGCGAGCCCCGCAGCCGCGGAAACGCCGGCTGCCGTCCCGCTCGACCCACGCGCGGCGGCGCTCGCCGAACTCGATGCCATCGCGCGCGACGGCTGGCCCGCTCGCGACCCGGTGCGCGCCATCGAGCTCGCGGCCGGTGTCCTGCGCGATTATCTCGGCGGCATGCTGCCGACGGCCGCGGGTGCACTCACGACGCGCGAACTGGTGGCCCTCCTGCCGGCGTCGCTCAACGGCACGGCCGACGCGGTGCGGCGGGCGCTCGGCGATGCGGATCTCGTGAAATTCGCGCGCGTGCGACCCGATGCCGCATCGGCCGGGTCGTTCGTCGACGAAGTGCGTCGGCTTCTGGTGGCGACGGGTGCCGGCGCATGAGATTCGCCAACGCGCCACTCCTGCTCCTGCTCGTGCTGCCGGCGCTCGCCGCGTGGCAGCTCTGGCAGCGACGCATCACGGCGCGCATCGCGTTCTCGGCGGTCGGCCTGCTGCGCGAGGCGCCGCGGCGGCGAGCACGATGGGCACGACTGCCGGAATGGCTGGCCATCGCGGGACTTGCCGCACTGGTGGTGGCACTCGCCCGCCCGCAGCTGCCGAGCGGGGTGGAGCGGGTCACGCGGCGCTCGCGCAACATCATGGTGGCGCTCGACATCTCGAGCAGCATGAAGGCGACCGACTTCCAGCCGGTCAATCGCGTCACGGCCGCGCGTGCGGTGCTGCGCGACTTCGTGCTGAAGCGCGACGGCGACCTCGTGGGATTCGTCATCTTCGCAGGCAAGGCCTTCGTTCAGGCGCCACTGACGACCGACGTGGGCCTCATCGGCGGCATGCTGGAGCGCTCGGACATCGGGCAGGTGCCGGACGGCACTGCCATCGGCACGGCACTGGCGATGTCGCTCAATCAGATCAAGGAGATGCCCGCTGCCGGCAGCTGCATCGTGCTCGTCACGGACGGGGCCAACAACACCGGCAAGCCGACCCTCCCGCAGGCCATCGAAGCGGCCCGCGCCCTCGGCGTACGGGTGCACGCCATCGGCCTGACCTCGGCGGACACGACCTCGGTGGCACTCAACGGCGTCTGGAGCGTGCGCGACCGCGCGTCGCGACTCAGCAAGGCCGACGAAGAGACGCTCGAGAAGGTCGCCGAGCGGACCGGCGGGCGGTATGCGCGCGCCACCAGCCCGCAGCAGCTCGACAGTCTCCTCTCCGCGGTAGACGAGCTCGAGCGCCACGAGGTCCCGGTGCGGGAGTCGCGCCGCTACAAGGAGCTGTTTCCGTTCCTCACGGCGTTCGGCCTGCTGCTCCTGGCCGGCGACCGCGCACTGCGCGCGACCTGGCTGAGGTCGGCGCCGTGAGTCGCGGCTTCCTGGTGCCGCTCGCGCTGGCGCTGCTGCTCCCGTGGGCGGCGGTGGTGTGGCACTTCCATCGCCGCGAGGAGCGCGCCCGTCGGGCGGCACTCGAGGCCCTCGGGGCGCATCCGGTGCTGGCCCGGGTCGGTGCGATTCCGACCGCGAGGGTGCGCCGGCGTTCGCTGGCGCTGCGTGCCGCCGCGGCGGCGCTGGCCATCGTTGCGCTGGCGCGGCCGTTCGTCGGCACGCAGGAGGTGAGCGGAGCGCGCGCGGGGCGCGACGTGCTGGTGGCGCTCGACCTCTCGCGCTCGATGCGCGTGGCGGACGCGAGCGGCACGCGCCTCATGCGCGCGAAGGCGTTGCTCGGCGAGGTGGCGAACGCCCTGCCGGGCGACCGGCTCGGGCTCATCATCTTCGGCGGCGCAGCGTTCCTGCAGCTGCCGCTGACCACCGATCACGCCATCTTCGAGCGCTGGGTGGAGGCGGCGAGTCCCGAGGCCATCGACGATCCGGGCACGGACCTGCTCGCCGCCGTGCAGGTCGCCGCAAAGGCGTTCGAACACGATGCCAACACTGGGCACCGCGCCCTGCTGGTCGTCACGGATGGCGAACGGAGCGAGGGCGCGCTCGATGAGGCCGTGGAGACGGCGGTGAAGTCGGGCATGCCGATCTTCGCGATCGGTGTCGGCACCCAGCAGGGGGCATTCGTGCCGCCCGACAGCACCCTCCCCGCCGACTCCGGCGCCACGTGGCACCTCGACAACATCGGCCGGCCGGTGATCTCGCGGCTGCGCGCCGAGGAACTGCAGCGCATCGCGGCGGCGACCAACGGCCTGTATGCGCAGTGGGACGATCCGAAGGCCGTCGCCACGATCGCCGCCGGCATCCAGCGACTCGCGGCGCGCCCGCTGGGCGTCGAGACGCAGGAGGAGCCCGACGAGCGGTTCCAGTGGCCGCTCGCCTTCGCCATCCTGCTACTTGCCGCCGACCTGCTGCGGCTCCCGCTCCCTCGTCTGCGCGCGCTCCGGCCCGCCGCATTCGCGCTGCTGCCGTTCCTCACCTCGTGCATCGCCGACTGGCCCGCGCTCTCGCGCGCCGCATCCGATTACGAGGCGGGCCGGTTCGAGGAGGCGCGCGACGCGTGGCAGCAGGTGCTCGCGCACCGTGACGATCCGAAGGTGCGGTACAACCTCGGCAACGCCCAGTACCGCATGAATCGGTACGAAGAGGCGGCCGAGAGCTATCGGAAGACGCTCGCCACGACGGACACGGCGCTGCGCCATCGTGCCCTCATGAACCTGGGCAACGCCTACGTGCGCGCGGCGGAGGATGCGCCCGACAAGTCCGACTTCCTGCAGCGCGCCGTGACGACGTTCGAGGCGGCGCTCGTCCTGTCCCCCGCCGATCAGGATGCGAAGTGGAACCTCGAGATCGCGCTGCGCAAGCAGGCGGACGTGGAGAGCGGCGGCTCGCCGGGTCGCGGCGGACGGGCACAGGCGGGGCAGGGCAGTGGCGGCGAGGAAGGTCTCGACAGCCAGCGCGAGACGGCCGTCGGGGCCATGGCGGGCGGCGGACAGGGTGATGCGGGTGGTGAATCCGCCGAAGAGCTCTCCGTGGACGACGCGCGAAAGCTGCTCGAAGCCATCGAGCGCGAGCAACTCACCAGCCACGAGGCCCGCCCCGCCGTGTCGGGCGGACGAGCGGGGCGGGACTGGTAGCGCGACTCAGTCGGCGGCGCGGATGCTGGCCGAGAAATCCGGCGCGTGCTCGGCGGCACGCGCCTTGTCGTTGATGCGATAGCGCCGGCGCGCCTCCTCGACCGTCGTCACCTCGTCGATGAGGTCGAGCCGCACCGCCACCTCGTCGGCGTAACCGGGCAGCACCGCGGCGATGCCGCCGTGTACGCGATTTGGCGCGGCGTGCTCCACGTGGCGCAGCAGCAGGTTGGTGCAGTTGTCGGTGAGGGTGTTGTAGAACGCCGGCCGCTCCCGCAGCGCATCGGCGCGCGCGAGCAGCTCCGTGAAGAGCGAGCGCATCGCGTCCTTCGTGGCCTTGATGGGAAACAGGTAGACCGGGCTGCCGTCGTGAACGGCACGCCGGCCGATGAGGTCGCGCTCGTCGCCGACGACGTAGATCAGCTCGTAGTTCCGCAGCAGGCCCTTGAGCGGCGAGTATCGCTCGCCGCGTTGCCGGCGCGCCTCGATCGAGATGCTCGCGTAGGTGCCGTCGTCGAAGCCGAACGTCACGAAGCTGTGCGCGGGCCCCCGCCATTTCTCCGACAGCGGCACCAGCACGAATGACACCGAGGCAACGCGGTCGAGGTCCCAGGTGCGGTCCTCCCATCGCGCGTCGTAGTCGAACTCGCTCCGGTAGCGGAAGTTGCGCACGTCCTGCACATGGACGAGATGGCCGTCGAACCGCACGCGCGGCAGGCGCGCCTGGTCGCCGCTCCACTCGCGGTCGTTGGACGGGCGGCGCATGAACCATGCGCCCACGCCGGCCGCGAGGAAAACGCCCACGATGACGAGCACCACGGTGCGAAGCGACACGCCCACTCCGGTCGGCAGGTGACAGGCCCGGAAGGTGGCGGGTAGGCAGCGAAAGCGCGAGCGTCAGGCCGGCGAGCGCGCGTGCGTCTCGACGAACAGCTGCTCGATCGCGTCCGGATGGGCCGGCTTCACCAGGTGGTGGTCGAATCCCGCTTCCTTCGAGCGGCGCCGGTCCTCGTCCTGCCCCCAGCCCGTGACCGCGACGATCATCATCTGGCGTCCATTGGGCAATTTGCGGAGCCGGCGTGCCGTCTCGTAGCCGTCCATCCCGGGCAGGCCGATGTCGAGGACGACCGCGTCCGGCGTGAACCGTACCGCTTCCTCCAGCGCCTCCGCACCGTCGAACACGGCGCGCACCTCGTGCCCGCGGTGACGCAGCAGTTCGGCCAGGCTCGTCGCGGCATCGACATTGTCGTCGACGACGAGCACCCGGCGCGGCGGAACGGGAGCGACCGCCGGCGGCTTCGGCACCGGCGTCGCCACGGGCGCCGTGGGGAGCGGCAGGCGCACGGTGAACCGGCTGCCGAGTCCCGACCCCGCGCTCATCGCCTCGATCGAGCCGCCATGCAGCTCCACGAGCCGTCGCACCAGCGTGAGTCCGATGCCGAGTCCGCCGAGCGAGCGGGCCACGGTGTGTGGTGACTGGCGGAACATGTCGAAGATCACCGGCAGCAGGTCGGGCGGGATGCCGATGCCGTCGTCCTCCACGCACAGCATGAGCTCCTGCTCCCGCCGCTCGGCGCGCAGCGTGATGTGCCCGCCGGGATCGGTGTACTTGGCGGCGTTGTGCAGCAGGTTGGCGATGATCTGGGACAGCCGGGTGGGGTCGGCCCACAGCCGGATCTCCTCCGCGGGCATCACGAGGGTGAGCTCGTGCACTCGCTCGGCGATGAGCGGGCGCACCGTCTCGACCGCGTTCCCGACCACGCTCGCGAGCGTCGTGCGCTCGCGCCGCAGCTCGATGCGGTCGCGCGTGATGCGGGAGAGGTCGAGCAGGTCGTCGATGAGCCGCACCAGTTGCACCAGCTGGCGCTCCATCATGTCGAGCACCCGCGTGGTCGTGGCGCGGTCGAGTTCCGCCTGGCGCACGATCTCGAGCGCGTTGCGGATGGGCGCCAGCGGGTTGCGCAGCTCGTGGGCCAGCGTGGCGAGGAATTCGTCCTTGCGGCGGTCGGTGTCCTTGAGCGCCTGCTCGGCGGTGACGAGATCGTGGATGTCGATGCTCGTGCCGAGCCACTTGGACACGCGACCCGCGTCGTCGACGATGGGCCGGTAGCGGTCGAGGAACCAGCGGTACTGACCCTCCGCGCTGCGGAGCCGGTAACGCACCTCGGCGATGCCTGCCGGCGAACCGAGGTGGCTGGTGAGCCGCTGGACTCGGTCGATATCATCGGGATGCAGGGCGGTGAGCCAGCCCTTGCCGGTCGCCGCTCCGACCGGCAAGCCGGTGTATTCGTAGAACGAGCGGCTGACGAACTGCGATGTGCCGTCCCGCTCGGTCACGTAGACGATGCCTGGCGTCGTGTCCACGATGGCGCGGAACCGCGCCTCGCTCTCCTGCAGTCGCTCCTGCGCCAGCATCTGGTCGGTGAGGTCGATGGTGATGCCGGCATAGTGATGCGCGCCGCCGCCACCGACGTTGACCACCCGGCCAATCGTCTCGAACCACCGCTCGCCGCGACCGTCCCGCGGATGGAATCGATAGCGATATCGGAAGCTGCCGCCGTCACTGGCCGTATCGAGCGCCGCGCGGACCCGGGTCCGATCGTCGGGATGGACGCCGTCCATCAGCCCCTGCACCGGGATGGCGTTCGATTCCGCCGGCGTACCGAAGACTTCGGCCGCATTGGCCGATACCGTCACCTTGTCCGTACCCGTGTCCCAGTCCCACGCCACGATGCGGGCCGCCCGGACGGCGAGGAGCAGGCGCTCCTCGGTGTCGCGCAGCGCGCGTTCCATCGTGCGCTCCTGCGTCACGTTCTCGTTGGCGCCGTACAGGCGGACGATACGGCCCGCGTCGTCGGTGATCGGCCGGGTGCGATGACGCAGACGGAGCACCCGGCCGTCCTTGGCCACCCAGCGCAATTCGCCCTCCACCGTGCTGCCACGCAGCAGGCGGCTGACGTCGGCCCGGGCCTGGGCGGCGTCCTCTGGATGGATCAATGCGATCCAGCCGCCGCGTGTCTGGAGCTCGTCGAGCGTGAAGCCAAGGAGTCGCTGGAATCCTTCCGTCACCTCCTCGAACACCACCTTGCCCTCCGGCTCCACCCGCGCCGCGAAGGCGAAATCGGAGCTGAGCCCGGCAATGGCGGCGTGGAACTCGTTGCTCTTGTCGAGCCGCTCCCGCTCCCTGCGCAGGCGGGAGGAAATCACGTGCACGCGGCCCGCGAGGGCACTCATCCCCACGCCGATGACGACGAAGATCAGCACCCCGACCAGCGCCGCCTCCTGGCTCTCGCCGGCGCTCGGCGTGCCGAGCGGCGCGAACCAGAGGAGTGCCCCAGTGCTCAGCAGCGTCGCAAGGAGGCCCGGACCCCAGCCGCCGGCCCACGCGGCCACGAATGTGGCGACCAGAAACAGAAGCAGCGGGGCATGTCGCAGGTAGTCGGCCGGTACCAGGAGCCGCAGCGCGAGCGCCGCAATGCAAGCCAGGATGGCGACACCATAGCGCTCGAGCGAGTGGCGCGGCTTGCGCGTCATGCGGTGGACTCCAAGGGGGGCATTGCGATGCTGGCTCCAGCACCTGTGGTACCCCTCTCCGCCTCCAAGGGCACCGTGGCTGCAACAGTGTCGACTCCCAGCGGTATACCGGGGATGCAGAGGGTCAGGCTGTTCAGCAAGGGAGGACGAATGAGGGTGAAACTCAAGCCGGTGGCCGACCAGGTCATCGTGATCACGGGCGCCTCGAGCGGCATCGGCCTCGCGACGGTGCGACTGGCGGCCGAGCGGGGTGCTCGGCTGGTGCTCGTGTCGCGTGATGAGCCGGACCTCGAGCAGGCCGCCAGCCAGGCGCGTTCACTCGGTGCGGAGGTGGCCATCGTGGTCGGTGACGTGGCCGACGAGGCGACGACGCAGCGGGCCGCGCAGACGGCGCTGGACCGCTTCGGCCGCATCGACACCTGGGTCAACAACGCGGGCGTCTCGGTCTATGGCCGGCTCGAAGAGGTGCCGGTGGAAGATGCGCGACGCGTCTTCGATACCAATTACTGGGGCGTCGTGCACGGGTCGCTCGCGGCCGTGCCGCACCTGCGCGAGCACGGTGGCGCCCTGATCAACGTGGGCAGCGTCGTGTCGGACACGGCGATGCCGTTGCAGGGCCACTACAGCGCCAGCAAGCACGCGGTGAAGGGGTTCACCGACGCGCTGCGGATCGAGCTCGAGAAGGACGAGGCGCCGGTCTCGGTGACGCTCATCAAGCCCACCGCCATCGACACGCCGTACACGGAGCATGCTCGCAACTACATGGATGTCGAGCCGAAGCATCCGCCACCGGTGTACGCGCCGAAGGTGGTGGCGAAGGCGGTGCTCGCCTGCGCCGAGCGGCCGATGCGCGACGTCTACGTCGGTGGCGGCGCCAAGGTGATGGCGGCCATGGAGCGCTGGGCCCCACGCTTCGCCGACCGCTACAAGGAAGCGTTCGTCTTCGAGCAGCAGCGCGCGAAATACCCGCGCGACAATTCGGACGCGTTGCACCACCCCGTGCCCGGCGACAGTCGGGTGCGCGGCTCGCATCGCGGCCGGGTGATGGGCTCGAGTCTCTATACCTCGATGCGCCTGAGCCCCGTGGGACGCACGATGCTGCGTGCGACCACCGTGGGCCTGGCGCTCGCGCTCGTGATCGGGGCCGGAACCCTGCTCGGACGTCCAAGATGACCCCACGGGGGTATGTCCTGAACGAGACCAGCAGGGACGCGCTTACATGTTCGCCGAGGATGCCAGTACAGGTGTCGTGACCATGCTCCGGGGTGTCGCCGTCGCGCTTGCGACCAGCGTCATCGCGGCACCCGCCAGCGGCCAGTCCCCGTCCGACGGGGACTGGCCGATCGTTTCGAAGGACTATGCCAACACCCGCTTCAGCGAACTCGCCGAGATCACTGCGGCGAACGTGGCGACGCTGAAGGTGGCCTGGACGTTCTCGACCGGCGTGGTGCGCGGACAGGAGGCGGCGCCGCTCGTGATCGGCAACACGATGTACGTCGTGGCACCGTACCCCAATCGGCTGTTCGCCCTTGACCTGACGCGCCCTGGCTCGCTGCGCTGGAGCTACGATCCGACGCCGCAGCCCTCGTCGCAGGGCGTGGCGTGCTGCGATGTGGTCAATCGAGGTGCCGCCTACGCCGACGGCACGGTCTTCTTCAACACGCTCGACGCGCACACCGTGGCCGTCGATGCCGCCAGCGGCCGCGAGCTGTGGCGCACGCAGGTCGGCAACATCAACATCGGCGAGTCCATGACGATGGCGCCGCTGGTGGTGAAGGATCGCGTCATCGTGGGCGTCTCGGGCGGAGAGTTCGGGGTGCGTGGCTGGGTGGCCGGACTCGACACGAAGACGGGTCGCGTGGTCTGGCGGGCCTACAGCACGGGTCCCGACCGCGAGGTGCTGATCGGGCCGAGCTTCAAGCCGTTCTACGAGATGGACCGCGGCAAGGACCTGGGAGTCAAGACGTGGCCGCCGGGCACGTGGGAGATCGGCGGCGGGACCGTCTGGGGCTTCATGAGCTACGACCCCGAGCTCGACCTCATCTACTACGGCACGGGCAATCCGGGCCCCTGGTCGCCGCATCAGCGTGAGGGCGACAACAAGTGGACCACCGGCGTCTTCGCCCGCACGCCGTCCACCGGCGAGGCGCGCTGGTTCTACCAGACGGGTCCGCACGACCTGTTCGATTGGGACGGCATCAACGAGAGCGTCCTCGTGACGCTCGGCATCGGCGGTCAGGACCGCAAGGTGATGCTGCGCCCCGAGCGCAACGGCTATCTCTACGTGCTCGACCGCGCCACGGGAGAAGTGCTCTCCGCCGATCCCTACGCGTTCATCAATGCGACCAAGGGCGTCGACCTCTCCACCGGACGGCTGGTGCACGAGGAAGCGAAGTCGCCGCAGATCAACAAGGTCGTTCGCGACATCTGTCCCGCCGCGCCCGGCGCGAAGGACTGGAACCCCTCGGCGTGGTCGCCCCGCACGAAGCTGCTGTACATCCCGCACAACAACCTCTGCATGGACTTCGAGGAGACGGGCGCCAACTACATCGCCGGCACGCCGTTCGTCGGCGCGAAGGTCAAGTTCGTGAAGGGACATGGCGGCAACGGCGGGTTCTTCACCGCCTGGGATCCCATCGGCCGGCGGAAGGCGTGGCAGATCCCGGAGGAACTGCCCGTGTGGAGCGGCGCGCTCGCCACCGCCGGCGACGTGGTGTTCTACGGCACGCTCGACGGCTGGTTCAAGGCGGTCGATGCGCGCTCGGGGGCACTGTTGTGGCGGTTCCACGCGGGCTCGGGAATCATCGGCCAGCCGATGACCTATCGCGGGCCGGACGGTCGCCAGTATGTCGCGGTGCTCTCCGGCGTGGGTGGTTGGGCCGGGGCCGTCGTGTCGGGCGATCTCGACGTGCGCGATTCCACCGCCGCGCTCGGCTGGGGCTCGGCGGTGCCGGAGCTGAAGGAGCGGACGACGAAGGGAGGCATGCTGTATGTCTTCGCGCTTCCCTGACCGTGTCGTGAAAGGCCTGTGCATCGCAGCCCTGCTGTGGGTCGCGGCGTGCGAGCGCGAGCATCGGGAATTGCGCACGCCGCCGAGTGGGGCGTCGACCGTGCCCGCCATCCGCGTGAGCGGCCTCGTGCCGGGCCCCTCGGGCGTGCTGCCCGACAGCATTCCCCCAGGACCGGAGGGCACCGACAGCGTGTCCCCGTACGAGGAGAATGCCTACGCGATCTCGGAGGGCAAGCGGCTCTTCGACTGGATGAACTGCAGCGGCTGCCACGCGCAGGGCGGGGGTGGCATCGGTCCGCCGTTGATGGACCAGGCATGGATATACGGCGGGGCGCCGGCCAACATCTACGCGACGATCGTCGAGGGGCGACCCAACGGCATGCCCTCGTTCGGCGGCCGCCTCACCGACGACGACGTGTGGAAGCTCGTGGCCTACGTGCGCTCGATGAGCGGCCTGCCCTCGAAGGCCGCCCGTCCCGGACGCAACGACGACATGCAGGCCAAGAAGTCCGAGGGCCGGGAATTGCCAAAGCCGGTCGA
>JBJMOZ010000223.1:0-4064 GCA_045803465.1 Gemmatimonadales bacterium
GAGCCACCAGCTTCAGGATCATGTAGATGATCCAGCCCCAGAAGGCCAGCCACAGCACCGTCGTCAACAGCCCCAGGGCGAGGCCGAAGAGCTTGAAGAAGACCTTCACCGCGAACATGGCCAGGACGGCGAACACTGCGAAGCCAGAGATGGACCGGATCATGTGTATCTTCCTCCAGAAGAATGTCGGCCGAAGGACTGTACGGACGACGTTTCAGATAGTTTCATCGGACTCCAAGTGCCTGCAAATCCTGACGTTATCGTCGTAGGTGGCGGCGCAGTCGGGGCCGCGTGCGCTCGGGAGCTCGCGGTGGCGGGTCGCCGGGTGCTGCTGGTCGAGCGCGGCGTTCCCGACGGCGAGGCGTGGCGAGCCGCGGCCGGCATGCTCGCCCCCCAGATCGAGACCGAGCCCGAAGCGCCACTTTTCGATCTGGGTATTGCCGGGCGCGAGCGCTACGTCATCCTCGCCTCCGAGCTGCTCGAGGGCACCGGGATCGACATCGGGCTCTGGGGCTCAGGGATCGCCAACGTCGCCACCGATGAGCGCACCGCGGGCGTGCTTCGCACCCGCGTGGCGCTGCAACGCCAGCACGGCCACCTCTGCGACTGGCTCGATGCCGCCGAGGTACGTGCGCGCTGGCCACAGCTCGGACCGAGTTGCGGCGCACTCTGGGCTCCCCGGGAGGCCACTCTCGACCCGAGCGACCTCGTGCGCGCGCTGCTGCTCGACGCGCAGCGCCGCGGAGCGACGCTCGTGCACGACGAGATCGTCTCGATCGAGAGCGCCAACGGCAAGGTCACCGGAGTACGAGGCCGGGAGCGCTATGCCGCGCCCGACGTCGTCATCGCGGCCGGCGCCTGGTCGGGGCATCTCGACGGACTGCCCCGTCCGCTCTCCGTGGAGCCCGTGCGCGGGCAAATGGCGGCCGTACCATGGCCGGCCGGCCTGCCACCAGGCGTCTTCTACCACCACAACAGCTACATGCTGTTTCGCCAGGGCGAAGCCATCCTCGGCTCGACCATGGAATACGTCGGCTTCCGTCCACAGGTCACCGAGGCAGGACTCGCGAGCATCGTGGCCAAGGTGAGCGCGTTGTATCCCGCGCTCGCCTCCACCGGGTTGCAGCGTTCATGGGCCGGGCTTCGCCCGATGAGCCCCGACGGACTGCCCATCATCGGCGCCGAGCCGTCGCTGCCGGGCCTGTGGTACGCCACGGGCCATGGACGCAACGGCATCCTGATGGCGGGCATCACCGGCGTGCTCGTGCGCCAGCTGCTCGACCGCACGGCGACGCGCGAGGAATTGTCGCTGCTCCGGCCCGACCGCTTCTGGACGTGGTGAGCAAGCGTGGTGCGTAGCGCAATCGCCCTGTTTCAGATGCTGGTCGCTGTGCCCGTGGCGGGATGGGCACAGCAGCTTCCGGCCGACCTTGCCCGCGAGCGCGACGAGTACGCGCAGTGGCTCGCCACCGCACCGACCTCGCCGCACGCCGCGCAAGCCCTCTTGCCGGTCGGCAGCGGCATCTCCCTCGGCGCCGACGACGCCGACGTGGTGCTGCCGGGCGTGGCCCGCGGCACCATCACCGAAAAGGCCGGCGCCCTCACGCTGGAGCGCGACGGGACGCGCACGCCGCTCATGCGTGGGCGACTGGCGTCGCTGGGTGGTCCGTATCGAGTGCTCGCCGCGGGCCTGCCGGGTCGCACCGTGGTGACGGTGTTCGGCGCGATGCGCGACGCGAAGGCACCCACGTACTTCCCCTATGCGGCGGATGCGGCGCTCAAGGTCACGCTGGCGCCGCCCGCGACCGAGCGCATCGTGCCACTGCTCGGACCCGAAGGCACCGAGCTGCGCGCGGCGGAGGCAGGCACCGTGAGCGCGACGTGGCGCGGCCAACCGCTGCGGCTCACGGTGCGCCGCCTGCCGGGCGCCACCGAAGACGAGTCCGAGCTGCAGGTCTTTTTTCGCGATCGCACGAGCGCACGAGGCTCGTACGACGGCGGCCGCTTCGTCGAGCTCCTGCCGCAGTCCGACGGCAGCTACCTGCTCGACTTCAACCGCGCCCGCAACCCGTTCTGCGCCTACAGCAGCGTGTATCCCTGCCCGGCGCCGTGGCCGGGCAACACGCTGGGCGCCGAAGTGATCGCAGGCGAACGGTACGAACGAAAACAGCCCGCGGCGCCGGGCACATGATCGCAACAACCCTGCTCCTGGCGGTCGGCGTGACGCTCGCGGGCCCGTGGCGCGGCGTGCTCGACCTTGCGGCCGGATCCCTCAAGTTCGGCATCGAACTCGAAGGCCGCGGCACCTCACTGCGTGGCCGGCTCTGCAACGGCAGCGCGTGCGACCCATTCTCGGCGGTGACGACACGCGGCGACAGCGTCTTCCTCGAGCTCGCCGACTTCGCGGCCAGCATTGCAGCCGTGCACCGCGGCGATTCGCTCGTCGGTGTCTATCGCAACGTGGGCAACAAGGGCCCACGCAGCATCCCGTTCCGCGCCGCCGTGGGACGCTGGCCCCGATCGGACGCGCCGGCGTGGCTCGCCGGCCGCTGGGACGCGCAGTTCGAGGGCGGCTTCGGCACGTCACCGCGGGTCCTGGTGTTCGACCAGGGTCCGGGGGGCCTGCAGGGCACCGTAATCGGCAACGCCGGCGACTACAGCCACTTCTCGGGTGAAGTGGTGCGCGACAGCGTGACGCTGCATCGCTTCGACGGCTCGTTCGTCTACATGCTCACCGCGCGCCTCGTGGGTGATACGCTGCGCGGCATCTTCCACGCGGGGCTGCGCGCGCAGACGCCGTTCACCGCCGTGCGCAGCACGGGCAAGCCGCACCTCACGCCGCCCACCGAAGTCACGAAAGCCGACTCGGCGCCGTTCGCCTTCGCGTTCCCGGATCTCGAGGGCCGCCTCGTGCGCAGCGACGACGTGCGCTTCCGCGGCAAGGTGCTGGTGGTCGACATCTTCGGCACGTGGTGCCCGACGTGCCACGAGGCCGCACCGGTGCTCGCCGAGCTGTACCGCACGCGGCATACGCGCGGCCTCGAGATGGTGGGGCTTGCCTACGAGGTAAGCGGCGACCCTGCCGTCGACGGCGCACTCGTACGCCGCTACCGCGACAAGTTCGGCCTCGCGTTCCCGCTGCTGCTCGCCGGGATCAACGACGTGGACGCCGCGGCCGCCACGCTGCCGCAGCTCCAGGGGTTCAGTGCCTTTCCCACCACGCTGTTCATCGGCCGCGATGGACGGGTGCGGAAGGTGCACGCGGGGTTCTACGGGCCGACAACGGGGCCGCAGCACACGGCGCTGGTCAAGGAGTTCACGCGCACCATCGACGCGTTGCTCGCCGAGCCGGCACCATGAGCCCGGCATGGCTGGCCGAGGCACGTCGGCTGGCGTAGCTTCTTCCATCCGACGCACCGCGGCCGCAGCGCCGTCATCGACCTCCATCAGGATCTCCATGGCCGGTCTTCTCTCCCGCGAACGGACCGTCGCAGGCCCGGGCTTCAATCGGTGGCTCGTGCCGCCCGCCGCACTCGCCATCCACCTCTCCATCGGCATGGCGTACGGCTTGAGCGTGTTCTGGCTGCCGCTCAGCAGGGCCATCGGCATCACGCAGTCCGCGCCCGGCGACTGGAAGGTGTCCACCGTCGGCTGGACCTTCACCATTGCGATCTTCTGGCTCGGTGCGTCCGCGGCGATCTTCGGCGCGTGGCTCGAGCGCGCCGGCCCGCGCAAGGCGGGCGTGGCGGCGGCCTGCTGCTGGGCGGGTGGCTTCGTGCTGGGCGCCATCGGCGTGAAGACGCACCAGCTGTGGTTGTTGCTGATGGGCGTGGGCGTAGTGGGCGGCATCGGGCTCGGGTTGGGCTACATCTCGCCCGTCTCGACGCTGATCAAGTGGTTCCCGGACCGGCGCGGCCTCGCGACGGGGCTCGCGATCATGGGCTTCGGTGGCGGCGCGATGATCGGCGCGCCACTGGCGGACCGGCTCATCAAGCACTACGCCACGCCCACCTCGGTGGGCGTATGGGAGACGTTCCTCACCCTCGGCGCCATCTACTTCGTCG
>JBJMOZ010000227.1:0-5794 GCA_045803465.1 Gemmatimonadales bacterium
ATCATCAGCCGTTCGGGCCAGGTGCCGGTGGCGGCGCCGCCCACGCAGATGCTGCAGCAGCCGGCCGCGAAGGGGCCATTCACGCTGCGAAACCTGGCCATCGCCGGCGTGGCCGCGCTCGCGCTGTGGGCCGTGTCCGCCACGTTCATGGCGTCGCGCGGAAGCAAGACGGCCGCCGCCGCTGGTCCCTCCGGCAACCGTGTGGCCGTGCTGCCCTTCCAGAATCAGGGTGCCGCCACCGACGAATACTTCGCCGACGGCATCGCCGACGAGGTGCGGGGCAAGCTGTCCGGCATCGCCGGCCTCACCGTGACAGCCTCCGGCAGCTCCAACCAGTACAAGGGCAGCACCAAGCCGCTCAAGGAGATCGCCGCGGAGCTCGGCGCCGACTACCTGCTCACGGGCCGCGTGCGCTGGGCCACGGGGGCGGATGGCACGAAGCGTGTACAGGTCGTGCCCGAGCTGATGGACGTGCGCAGCGGCGCCGTGAAGTGGCAGCAGGCGTTCGACACCGAGCTGAATGACGTGTTCGCCGTGCAATCACAGATCGCGACGCGCGTGGTGAGCGCGCTGGGAGTGGCGCTCGGGGGGGACGAATCCCAGCAGCTCGCCGAACGGCCCACCGAGAACGTCGAGGCGTACAAGCTCTACCTCAAGGCCCGCAGCTTCCTCAGCGCGAACGAACAGGCGAAGGAAGCGGCCAGCCTGCTCGAGGAGGCCGTGGCGCTGGACTCGGCGTTCGCGCCGGCCTGGGGCGACCTGAGCGTCTACATGACGCGCATCTACGCCAACTCCGATCGCTCCGAGTCCGTGAAGGTGCGTGCGCGCGAGGCGATGGAGCGCGCCATGGCACTCGACCCGACCGGCGGCGCCACGCACGTGGCCGCGGCGCGCTACTACCTGTTCATCGAGGGCGATCTCGAGCGGGCGCGCCGGGAGAGCGAGCTGGCGCTCCGCGCAACGCCGAACGACGTGCTCGCGCTCGGCACGGGCTCCCTCATCGACCTGCGCCTCGGCGACAATGCCGCGTCCCTTGCGAAGATGGAGCGCGCGCGCGAAATCGATCCCCGCTCGCTGTACGCACTGCGCATTCTCGTCCAGTACTACCAGCAGGCCGGGCGCTGGTCGGATGCCGACGGCGCCGCCACGGCGGCATTGCTGCTCGTGCCCGCCGACGTACAGTTGCTCCAGCAGCAGGCCACGTCCCGCATCGTGAGCGGCGACCTGGCCGGTGCCCGTGCCGCAGTGGAGGAGGCGATCCGGGCGGGAGCCTCGGCGCCGGCCGTCGCCGCGCGATTCGCGGGATTCAACGAGATGGCGTGGGTGCTGCCCGAGACTCAGCGGCAGCTGGTATTCCGGCTTACTCCGGTCGGGTTCGACGGCGACCGCGCCTTCTGGGGCCAATCGCTCGCCACCGCGGCCTGGCAGGCGGGCGACACGGCGCGGGCGCGGGCCTATGCCGATTCCGGGCTGGCCGAGACCGCGAAGCAGGCCGCGGCGGCCGACGTGTCCAAGCGGCCCCAGGACGCCCAGTTGCACTCGCTCCATGGCCTGCTGCTGTCGTACCTCGGTCGTGGCGCCGAAGCACGAGCCGCCGTGGGCCGTGCGATCGGCGTGGGCGCGGACGACAACCAGCGGTCCTACAACCTGCTGAACGCTGCTCGCATCGAGGTCGCGCTGGGCAGCCGCACCAAGTCCCTCGAATACCTTGCCCAGGCGCAGGCGCTGGACAAGCGGTACAACGGCAGCTGGCTCCGGCTCGACCCCACGTTCGCGTCGCTCAAGGGCGATCCGGCGTTCGAGCGCCTGCTGCAGGTCAAGTAGTCCACTCGATTCGGAACGCGCCCCTCAAGCCGCCGGCACCGCGCGCCCGATCACGATCGTGATGTTGTCGGACCCGCCGCCCTCGAGCGCCTCGTCGAGCAGCGTCTCGCAGGCCTGCTTCGCGCTCGTCATTCCCGCCAGCACTTCCTTGATCCGCGCATCGGTCACGTGCCGCGTGAGCCCGTCGCTGCAGAACAGGTGCACGTTGCCCCAGTCGGCCCGGAGCCGGGTCACCTGCGGCACCGTGCTCTTGCCGCCGATCGCGCTCGAGAGCACGTGCGCGAAGCGCGAGCGCTCGGCGTCGGCACGGGTGAAGACGCCCTGCTCCACGAGTTCCTGCGCCATCGTCTGGTCGCGCGTGACCTGCGTCAGCTCGCCGTTGTTGTATACGTAGTAGCGCGAATCGCCTACCTGCAGCAGGTAGGTCCAGGGCCACACGCCGAGATAGAGCGTGAGCGTGGTCGCCATGCCGCGCGAGCCGTCCGCTTCGGCGCGCTCGAGCACCTTCGCATGGCACTGCATCGCGGCGTCCTGCAGCGCCTGCATGAACGTCTCCTCGCGGGCGTCGGCGGCGTAGTAGCAGCGCATGCTGTGGGAGATGTAGTCCATGGCCGCCTCGACGGTGAGGCGGCTGGCGGCCTCGCCCTGCTCGCCGCCGCCCACGCCATCGGCCACCGCCACGATGAACGCGAGGCGGTCCTCCCCCGATTCCTTCGGCTGCAGATCCGTCAGGCTGGTACCGTGCACCTCGAGCCGCTTGTGCAGGGAAGCAATCAGGTAGTTGTCCTGATTCTCCTTCCGCACCTTGCCGACATGGGTGACGCCGAACACGTCGATTTCGTGATCGTCGGGTTTGCGATCGGGCGGGGCGGCAATCTCAGTGGCGGACATGGTCGAGGCTCCGGTTGGACGATTCCATTCAATGTACCCCACACGGTGGCCATGCCACCGTCCCCGCTCCAGTCGGTAGCGGTCGGCGAGCGGCGTGATGGAGGCGCGCCATCGTATCCGAACCGCCGTCCCGTCGCTCGGTCATCTAGAGTCCGATCCGTTGGGCGAGAGCACCGAAGCGCGCGTCGTCGCGCAGCGCGGCCATCGCCGGATCCACCGCCAACAGCGCCAATTCGTGCTCACGATCCTGCAGTGCCTGCTCCAGCCGGGCGAAGGCCGTGTCGTGCTCGCGTGCCGCGACGAACACGCGCGCGACATCATATTGCGGCACGAAGCGCTGCCGGGCCATCTCGTCGAGCTCAGCGAGCAGTCGGTCCGCCTCGGCGCGACGGCCGGCGAGTACCTGGGCCCTGGCCAGCGCGGCCAGCAGGATCGCGCCCCGGCCGGACAGGCGGATGCTCGTCTCGTACTCCTGCACGGCCTGCGCGACCTCACCGGTGTGCAACAGCACGTGACCCAGCCAGAGGTGGGCCAGCATGAACGACGGATCGAGCTCGATGGTGGCCCGGTACTGCGCGATCGCGTCGTCCCATCGGCCGCCATAGTAGCAGGCCCATCCGAGCGCCGCATTGCTGATGAGCGACAGGGGCTCGCTCGCCACCGAGCGCTGCATGGCCGCCTCCCCCTCGGCGAACCGTGCGCGCGCGACCAGAAGGTTGCCGTACTGCAGCGACGCCGTGGCGTAGGTGGGTGCAAGCGCTTCGGCCCGCCGGAAATCCTGCTCGGAGGCCTCCCACTGCCACTCGTGATACAACCGTACGTAGGCGCGCGAACAGTACGCCGCGGCGAGGGAGTCGTCGAGCGCCAGCGCACGGTTGGCCGCCTCGAGCGCCCGGGGAAACGCCTCCCGCGGATGCATCCAGTCGTAGAACCCCATGATGTTGTACGAGTCGGCCACGCCGATCTCGGCGAGCGCATAGCCGGGGTCGAGGGCCAGCGCCTGCTGGAAGTGCGCGAGCCCCTTCGCGACCTCGGCCTCCGTGCGACGCCCCCAGTGGAAACGCCCGCGCAGATAGTGCGTGTAGGCTTCCACGTTCTCGGTGCCCTGCCGGCCAAGGCCCTGGCCGGCCGAGGTGGTGAGGCGCACCTGCAGCGTGCGTGCGATGGATTGCGAAATCTCATCCTGCACCGCAAAGACGTCGCTCAGCTCGCGATCCCACGTGTCGGCCCAGACCTGATAGCCATCGTCGACGGTGGTGAGCTGGGCCGACAGGCGGATGCGGCCGCCCGCACGGCGGATGCTGCCGGCAAGAACCGTGTCGACGTTGAGGGCGCGACCCACCACCCGTGCGTCCTCGCTGCGCCCCTTGTAGGCGAAGACCGAACTGCGCGCCGCCACCCGGAGGCCCGACGTGCGCGTCAGCGCGGCGATGAGCTCCTCGGTCATGCCGTCGCTGAAGAACTCGTTGTCGGGGTCGGCGCTCATGTTCACGAACGGCAGCACGGCGATCGAGCGCGGCACCGGCGCGATACGGGCCGCGTGCATCGGCGCCTCGTCGGAGACGTGAACGGTCACCCGCTCGAGCGCCCGCGCGAGCTCGGCGGCCGACTCCTGCCGTTCGGATGGCTCGACGGCGAGCATCCGGGCGACAAGGTCTTCCAGTTCACCGGGCACCTGTGCGCGTGCACGCCGCAGCGGCGCCGGAGCACCGCGATACCGGCGCGCCAGCAGCGCCTGCGGACCACCCTGGCCCTCGTGCGGGACGGCACCGGTGAGCATCTCGTAGAGCACGCAGCCGAGACTGTAGATGTCGCTCCGCCCGTCGAGCGCCGTCTCGCCGACCGCCTGCTCGGGACTCATGTAGGCCGGCGTGCCGACGATGACGCCGACCTGCGTGAGCCGGCTCTCCTCGACGGCGCTCTCGGCCCGCGCGATGCCGAAGTCGGCCACCCGCGCGTGGCCCGCAGCCAGCAGGATGTTCTCCGGCTTGATGTCACGATGGACGATGCCGCGCGCGTGCGCATACGCCAGCGCGTCCGAGACTTCCCGCGCGATGCGAAGCGCCTCCGCGAGCGGGAGCGGTCGGTCGCGGCTGAGCCGCTCGCGCAGCGAGCCGTCCGCGACGTGCGGCATGACGTAGTACAGCGTGCCGTCCACGTTCCCCGAGTCGAGGAGCGCGAGGATGTGCGGATGGTCCAGGCCGGCGGTGACGCGGATCTCGCGCAGGAAGCGATCGGCGCCGAGCAGGGCGGCGATGTCCGGCCGCAGCACCTTCAGGGCCACCTTGCGTTCGAGCTTCAGATCCTCGGCGAGCCAGACCGTGGCCATGCCGCCCGCACCGAGCTCGCGGTCGAGGCGGTAACGATCGGCCAGGGCCGCGGCGAGGCGCTCGAGCACTGCGTTCACGGCACTCGCACGTCCGGGTCGGACCGTTTCACGAGCCAGATGTTGGCCTGCACCTCGCGCGCGCCGTAGTAGAGCGCGCGCCCATCGGGCGACGCGACGATGGAGCCGAGATAGTCGGGCGGGTGGGGCAAGCTGACGGCGACCTCCCGCCGCTGGAGCGACTCGATGTCCTGCATCACCAGTTTCTCATCGTCCGTGAAGTATACGACCTGCCGGTCGCCCGGCAGCCATGCGAGGTGCGGACCATGGGAGTCCAGGTTGAGCTGGCGGATCCGCTTCGTCGCGACATCGTACAGCGCGAATCCCCGTGGCTCGCCCGTCAGGCTCAGTACGTAGCCCGACAGGAAGGCGCCACCGCGCGACCAGGCGGTGGGCCACATGTGCCCGTCGGCGAGATCGAGTCCGTCGAGGGTGGTCATCGACGTCTCCGCCATGGGCCACGGAGCCGTGCCGATGACCCCATTGCCGCGCATGCCCTGTGCGAGGAGCCGCTTGCCGTCGGGGGCGAACATCGTGAAGGCCACCCCGTTCGGCGCGTTGGTCAGGAGGGTCCGGCCGCTGCCGTCGATCCGGATCGACCACGCCTGGTATTTCCCGGTCTGGTTGGAATAGAACGTCAGCGCCTCGCCGTCCGGCGTGAAGTGCGGAAAGAAGTCGCGCGCCTCGTCGTCC
>JBJMOZ010000344.1:0-3785 GCA_045803465.1 Gemmatimonadales bacterium
GAAATCGACGGGATCCACCTGGTCAGCAAGACGGGCGGAACACGGGGCGACTACGAACGATCGCAGGACGCAGGTGCAGGTTGACGGACTTCGACCCAAGGAGGACCGCATGACGAACCCGACCAGTCGGATGCCACAGGGCCGCGAGCGAGTGCTCGTGCGCGGTGGTGCGCTCCTGGCCGGCGCCGTCCTGCTCAGCGCGCTCGGCGGCTGGACGCGCCGGACGCGCGAGGCGGACGCCCCGATGCCGGCGGTTATGACCGCTCCGGCGACGGACGCCACGCCCGGCCGCACCTTTGATGGCCGTGCTGCGCAGCTCAAGCTCCGGCTCGACCGTGTCGAGGCCATCGTGGCCTATTCGGCGCGCTACCAGATTCCGGCCGACCTGGCCGGGAGCATCTACGACATCGCGCTCACCGAAGGGATCGATCCCGAGCTCGGGTTCCGCCTGGTGAAGATCGAGAGCAACTTCCGCCCGTCCGCGAAGAGCAACCGCGCGGCCATCGGCTACACGCAGGTGCGGCTGCCCACGGCTCGCCACTACCAGGCCGGCCTGACCGAGGAGCAGCTCTACGATCGCGACACCAACCTGCGCATCGGGTTCCGCTTCCTGAAGAGCCTGCTCAAGCAGTACCGCTACGACTACCACCTGGCGCTGCTCGCCTACAACCGCGGGCCGGGTCGCGTCGACGCGATCGTGGCCGACGGCGGCGATCCGGCGAACGGATACTCCGATGCCGTGCTCCACGACTTCCACCCGCGCCGCGTCACGGCGAAGCAGCAGGCGTTCAGCGCGGAGATCGTCGGAAGCGCGCAGTAGCGGAAGCAGACGGGCAGCAGACGAACCACCTGGTGATATGCGAAGGGCCCCGAAATCATTCGGGGCCCTTCGCATTCGTCCCGCCGGTCCTAGGCCCGGGTCGGGATCTTCAGCTTCTTGCCCGCCTGCACGCTCGACGACCGCAGCCCGTTGGCCTGGCGGATCGAGTCGATCGTGACGCCGTAACGGGTCGCGATGCTGGAGAGGGTCTCGCCCTTCTTCACGCGGTGCGTGCGCGACGCCGTGCGAGGCGTCTCCTTGCCCGCGCCCTTGGCATGCTGGCGCCGCTCGGCCGAGCTCTCGGCGCTCGCCACGCGCTGGCTGCCGCCCTTGGCCGGCGTGACCACGCGCAGCTTCTGGCCCGTGCGCACCGTGCTGCTCGAGAGGTGGTTCCACTGCTTGAGCCGCGACGTCGAGACGCCGTAGCGCTTCGCGATGCCCGAGAGCGTCTCGCCCTTGCGGACCTTGTGGTAGCGGACCCTGCCGCCCGCATCGTCGTCGGCCGGGGCGGAGCGCGCCACTTCACGCGCGATGGCGATGGAAGCGGCACCACCCGTCGGCACCACCACCTCGCGACCGGCGGGCAGACGGCCGCCACGAAGTCCCGGGTTGGCATCGTAGACGAGACTCGCGGGCACGCCGTACTGCGCGGCGACCGACGCGACCGTCTCGCCCTTGCGTGCGGTGTGCAGGCGGAAGCTCACGCGCTCGCTGGCGGGCAGGTCCGCGTAGCGGGCGCCCACGTCCCCGGCCCTGCCCGTGGGCAGGCGCACGACGGCGCGAGCACCCGGAGGGGTGGCGAGCCGCAAGTACTGCGGATTGAGCTCGCGGATGGCCGTGACGGTGGTGTCGGCCAGGCGGGCGACGACATCGAGGCTCGTCAGCCCATCCACCACGATGGAATCCATCGGGAACGCCTCGGCCGGCGCCGACGGCCGGAAGCCGTAGCGACGCGGCTCCTTCGCGATCAGTGCGGCGGCGATGAGCTTCGGGACGTAGTCCTTCGTCTCGCGGCGGAGGTAGCGGCTGTCGTAGAGCTTGAAGAAGTCGGCATCGGAGAAGCCGACGGCGATCTCCTCCTCCTCCGCTTCGGCATCCTCCTCGGCGTCGGCCGCGTCGGGAGCGCCCTCGGCGGATACGGGCGTGATGCCCATGCGGCGCAGGCTGCCGGAGATCTTCCCGCCGCCCGCGTTGTACGCGGCGGCCGCGAGGTAGAGCGAGCCGAAGCGATCGTTGAGGTCGGAGAGAAAGCGCACGGCGGCGTCGGTGGCCTTCACCGGATCGCGACGCTCGTCCATCCAGCGATCGACGCGCAACCCGTAGTAGCGTCCGGTCGGCCGCATGAACTGCCACATGCCCACCGCCTTCGCGCGGCTCGTGGCCGTCAGCGAGAAGCCGCTCTCGATGAGGGCGAGATACACGAGGTCGGCCGGCATGTTGGCCTTCTGCAGTCGCTCGCGGATCATGGGCTCGTAGCGCGGCATGCGGTCCAGCCAGATCTGCATGCGCTCGTGGCCAGGGCCCTGGAAGAAGTCCAGGTACCAGCGCACCCGCTCGTGATCACCCCAGGTGGCCACGTCGATGTCCCAGCGCACCGGGACGTCGTCTTCCACGGCCGAGTCGGCCGGATGCGACGCCTCGAGCGCGGCGAGCATGCGATCGTCGGCGGCGGAGTCGGCGGCGAGGCGTACGGCCTCGGCGAGATCCTCGAGCTGCTTGGCGCGCAGCAGGCTGTCGACGACACCCGATGGCGGTGCCATGGGCGGTCGCTTGCTGACCTGGGTCTTGCTGGCGGCGTCAGGAGCTGTCGGCTGCGGCGCGGCAGGCGCTGGAGTGGCGGGTGCGGTGGCGGGGGTCGGGGCGACCTTCGCGTTCGAGGCACATCCGGCCAGGACGCCGACCGAGAAGAGCAGCGCGAATCGAGTACGGAGCATCCAGCGCCCTTCGTCGGCGTGAAAAGCAGTCATGGGACGGCCACCAATGTAGCCACAAACGTGCCACTCGGTATAGTGCGATAGCACCCTGTTAAGGTGTCAACCCATGGGACGGTAAGGGGTTCCGTTACCAGTCGTCCTGGCGCCGCCAGCTTGAAAGTGTCAAGAATGCGCTGATATGACGCGTGCAGCGGCTGGCGCGACCTGCAGGGAGCTGCGGCATGGCGAGCAAGCCGGGGGCGTCCTGCAGCGTCCCGTGCAGAGCGCCAGATGCTATCAGCGCATGTGCAGGCGATTGCCCAGGATGCGATTGGTTGCGTTCAGCACGGCCAGCGCCGCGCCGCGGGTGGCATCGTCGTCGGTCAGGCAGGAGCCCACGACCCGGCGTCCTCGCTCGTCGCCATGCAGCGAAATCGAGACGATCACCACCGTCGCATCGAACGCCCGGACGGCCTTGACGCCCAGCAGCTCGAAGCCGAGCCCATCGGTGGCCACCTGCGTGAGGGCATTCACGCACGCCTGGGCCGCGCAGCGCAGCTCGCCGGCCTGTGAGGTGAGGCCCTCGGACTCGCCGAGGTAGCGCTGGTCGTCCTGCCACGTGAGGAGCACGCGGACCTTGCAGCGGCCGTTGGGAAGGCGATCCACCGTGAACTCGGCGAAGCGCAGCCGCTCTTCACGCGGCGGCAGTGACTTGGCCGGGGTCGGCGAGGCGTCAGGCTGACTCAAAGCGTACCTCCAGCTGTGAAGAGGCGGCGGGACGCCGCTGGATCACGTCCACTTCGAGCCGAGCACGGCCGTCGTCGGCGGCATCGATCCGCACCACGGCGAGGGTACCGTCGGAGAGCTCGAGCCGGAGCTGGCGCAGGTCGCTGCGCATCACTGCGTTCACGACCGCAGTACCGTGCAGCTTGGCGAGTGCGTCGGAGACCCGACGCAGGTCCTGAAGCGAAATCGGTGCCATGTACCGTTACCGGAGGAGGTCGGCCAGCACGGCAGTCAGCCGTTCGTTCGGGATCTGCTCGGCCTGCTGA
>JBJMOZ010000385.1:0-3389 GCA_045803465.1 Gemmatimonadales bacterium
CGCGACGGCACCCATCGACCACGCTCTTGCCTCCAAGGCCGCCGTGGTCGCCTCCCGCGACGAGTTCGGCGACTTCCTCTCGGAGCTTGCCAGCACGCTGGCGCAGCAGGTCGAGCCGTGGCGCACGCGTGTCGGCGAGGCCATCCTGCGCTGGGAAGGCGAAGGGTTCCGCACCACGGTGCTCAATCGCCTGCTCGAGCAGGACGATCCCACCGACGCGGATGGTCTCCTGATCCAGTACGAGGCCGACGCCGAACGACTGCTGGAGCTGCAGCGCGAGGTGGCCGATCTGGCGCCCGACATGGCGGGCTCGCCCGCGCTCACCGATCCGGGAAACATGGCGGCCGCGGAGGCATACCTGCACCGCGTGCGCGAGAGCGCGGAGCCGCCACCGGCCCCGTCGCCGGCGTGGAAGCTGGGTGAGCTGGTCGAGGGACCGGGCAACCGCATGGCGTTCCGCGCCGCCGCGACGGTCGTCGCCGAACCGGGAATGCGCTACAACCCGATCGTCATCGTGGGCGGGCCGGGCGTGGGAAAGACGCACCTCCTGCACGGGCTGGGCAATGCGCTGGCGGAGGCTGGCCTGCCTCGCGTGGCGTGCCTGCCCGCGCACGAGTTCACGCAGCAGCTGATCGAGGCCATCGACCGTGATGCCGTCATCGGGTGGCGTAACCGCTATCGACGCTGCAGCGCACTGCTGCTCGACGACGTGCATGCCATCGCCGGACGGGAGCGCACGCAGGAAGAACTCTTCCTTCTCTTCAACATCTTCGCCGAATCCGGGCGACAGCTCGCGTTCACGTCCGCGGTGCCGCTCGCCGATCTCTCCGGTGTCGAGCCCCGGCTGCTGACCCGGCTCGAGGGCGGCCTCGTGGTGGAGCTGCCGGCCCCGGATCGCGACCTGCGCCTGCAGGTGGTGGAGCGGCTCCTCGCCGCGCGCGGCCCGGAGGTCGACGCAGAGCTGTCGGGATACCTCGCGTCGCGGCCTGCCGATTCGGTGCGGACGGCGCAGGGTATCGTGCAGCGCGTACTGCTGGCCGCCGATGCGCAGCGCGCCGAACCCACGGTGGCCATGGCCCGCGAGCTCCTCGAGGGCACCGGACGTCCGGCGCGCCGCGCTGCCACGAGCCGGTCGGCGTCGCTGCCCGCGACCGGTGGGCCGCGCAGCCGCGAGAAGATGGCCTGGCACTGGCCCGATCTCGCCGACTGCGTCATCGAGGAGTGGCGCTGATGGCGATCAAGGGCAGCCTGCGGGAGGCGAGCCTCCCCGATGTCATCCAGCTCCTGCACCTCGGGCGGCGCACGGGGTGTCTCGCCATCACCGACCGCCAGAACCTCGGCTACATCTGGTTCGAGGATGGCCGGATCAGCTATGCCTCCATCGTCAACCGCCGGGACCGCCTGGGCGACATGCTCGTCCGGCACCAGCGCATCACGCTGGAGCAGCTGCAGCAGGCCATCGACGCCCAGGCCAGTGATCGCGAATCGCGCCTGGGCGAGCTCCTCATGGGCATGGGCGCGCTCACGCGCGAGGAACTGCAGGACTACATCCGCCTGCAGATCGAGGAGGCGGTCTACTTCCTGTTCACCTGGACCACCGGCACGTTCAACTTCGAGGCCGGGGTGCGTCCCGATCGGCAGGACTTTCTCGTGCAGATCAACCCGGAGTGGCTGCTGCTCGAAGGCGCGCGCCGGGTGGACGAGTGGAGCCTGATCGAGAAGAAGATCCCGAGTTTCGACCTGCTGTTCACCGCCGACGGCTCCCACCAGGCCGAGGAGGGCGTGCCGCTCTCCGAGGCGCAGCAGCAGCTCCTGCCCCTGCTCGATGGTACGCGGGACGTGCAGCAGCTCGTCGACGAGACCGGCATGGTGGAGTTCGAGGTGGGGAAGGCGCTCTACGGCCTCATCACCGCCGGGTACGTGCGCCGCACGGGCACGTCGGCGGCCAGCCTGGCGCCGCGCGCGAGCGACGCCCGGATCGAGGAGCACCGCAATCTCGGCATCGCCTTCTACAAGACCGGAATGCTCGACGAGGCGCTGCGCGAGTTCCGTCGCGTGGCGGAGCTGCGGCCGCAGGAAGGCAGCGCGCCCTTCTACCTCGGCCTGATCGCGCTCAAGCAGGACAACTGGGAGGAGGCCGTCGCCGCGTTCCAGCTGGCGCTCGAGAAGGGTGGCCCGCGGCCGGCCGCGCTGCACAACCTCGCGTACTCGCTGGAGCAGCTCGGCCGATATGATGAGGCCGAGACAGCGTATGGCGATGCGGCCGCACGCGCACGCGAGGATTGGCGCATCCAGCTCGGCTGGGCCGTGACGGCGTTGCTCCGCGGCGACGTGGCGCAGGCGAGCGGGCGACTGAGCCGGGCGCGCGAGCTCATCGGCGACCGCACCGTACCCGCGCGATGGTACTGGGCCGAGACGCTCGTGCGCACCTCGTCCGAGGACGCCGACGGAGCCCTCGAGGCCGCCCAGGCCGGCGCCACGGCGCATCCGCGGCGCGCGGTGCTGCGGAACAACCTGGCGGTGCTGCTCGAGCTGCGTGGCGACGCGTCGAGCGCCGAGCGCGAGCTGCAGGCGGGCCTGGAGGAGGATGCGACGCTGCCGCAGCTGTCGAAGAACCTGGGCGACCTGCTGTACCGTGCGGGCCGGTACGAGGAGGCGCGGGATGCCTACGAGCGGGCCCTGCGGCTCGCGCCCGCCCTGGGGGACGACCTGCACTTCAAGCTGGGCAACATCGCCCATCGCACGCGCGATGCGCAGAAGGCCCGTGAGCACTGGACCCGCGCCACCGAGCTCAACCCGGCGCACCAGCTCGCGCGCGCCAACCTCGAGATGCTCGAGGCCGTACGGTGACGCAGCTCGACGACGCCACCTTCACGGCGTTCGCGCGCCAGCTCGCCACCCGCACCGGCGTGGCCCTCGACGTCTACAAGCCGAAGTGCCTCGCGCGGCGCATCGCCGTGCGCATGCGGGCGTGCGCGGTGCACACCTACGAGGCCTACCTCGATGTGCTCGATGGCCAGCCCGCCGAGCTCGAGCGGCTGCACGCCGCGCTCACGATCAACGTCACCCGCTTCTTCCGGAATCCGGAGGTCTGGTCGGCGCTCGCCCGCCTCCTGCCCGCGATGTACGACCGGCCGGGCGAGGTGCGCGCGTGGAGTGCCGGGTGCGCCTCCGGCGAGGAGGCGCATACGCTCGCGATCCTCTTCGCGCAGGCCGCCGAGCAGCTCGGCCGGCCGGAATGGCTGGACCGGGTGCGGATCGACGCCACCGACATCGACCGGGACTCCTTGCTGCGCACGCGCGCCGGGCGCTACAAGGCGGCCGCACTGGTCGAGATGCCGCCGAAGGTCGCGACCCGTTGGCTGCGCGCCGACGGCGACGAGATGCTC